>NZ_BMPE01000002.1:300000-451480 GCF_014647435.1 Deinococcus radiotolerans
GCCGCGCAGTTTCAGGGCGGCAGCGGCGCACGCCAGCTGCAGCGCCTCCTGGGGCGGCAGGCCGCGCGTGAACAGGAAATGCGCGAACGCCGCCGCCAGCGCGTCCCCTGCGCCACCCGCGTGCTGCACCCGGGCAGGGAAGGCCGGCTGGTGCCGCACCTCGCCGGTCTCGCGCGTCCAGAGCAGCGCGCCGCCTGCGCCCAGCCCGGCCACGATCACGTCCGCGCGGGCACGCGCCCCCACGGCCCGCAGGGCCGCCGCCGGATCATCCAGCCGCGCGGCACTCAGCAGCAGCACGTCCGCCCCGCGCAGATACGGCTGATCGTAGGCGTGATCCGGCGCGCGCAGCTCCTGCACGTCCGTCAGGACCGGCACGCCCGCCGCGCGCGCCAGGGGCAGCAGGTCGCGCGTCCAGCCGATGTTCGTCATCAGGGCCGCCCGGCACCCGGGCAGCGCCGCCCGGAAGGCTTCAATCGGAGCCGGGGCGTCCGGCAGGTTCTTCGGATCCCGGTGAAACACGTGTGTGCCGTCCGCGCGGGTCACGGCCAGCGTCTGCGCGGTCGCCTGCGCGGGCACCACCCGCAGGTCGCACCCGCGCAGCTCGGCGCGCACCGCGCGTCCGGCCACGTCGTCACCCAGCAGCGTCAGCAGCCGCACCGGGCTGCCCAGTGTGCGCAGCCCCCGCACCAGATTCACGCCCACGCCGCTCACGTTCAGGCTCAGCCCGTCCGGGATCACACTCCCCGCCGGGTCCAGCGCCGGGGTGTCCAGACGCAGCACCGTCTCGACATTCGCGTGTCCGCACACCAGCAGGGGCAAGGTCATGCGGCACAGTTCAGCACACGGCCCGGTTGACGTCGTTCAGAAGCCGAAGAAGTTCAGGATGAGGGTGCTGGCGTCGGGCGCGCAGGGGTCGGTGTACGTCCCGGCGCTGCTCCCGCCGGGCCACGCGTGCCCCATACCGCTGACCGAGTAGCGCTGGAGCCGCGTGGTGCCGCCTGCGGTGCGGTAGTCGAAGCGGGTGTAGGCGCGGCAGGCGGTGCCGCTCACGGTAGCGTCGGGTGTGTCATCCGGGTCGTTGTTGTCGGTGCCGTCGGCGAGGTCGTTCGCCTGCGCCCACTGCGTGAGGGTCTGCGTGGCGTTCACGGGGTTGACGGTGGGGTCGGCGCTGCCCTGGAAGACCAGGGTGGGCATGGCGTGGCGGCGGGTGCCCATCTCGGCCGCGCAGGCGGCGCCGCGCCCGTTGGGGTCATAGACGCTGCCGTACGACATGGCGTTCACGCCGCCCGCAGCGGTGGTGGCGCCCTGGTACATGACGCCCGCCACGCTGGCCACGCCGCGGATCAGGTCGGGGTACGTGCAGCCCATGATGTTCGCCATGGCGGCCCCGGCGGACAGGCCCGCGACGGCCACGCGGGCGCTGTCCACGGCGTAGGTGCTCTTCACCCAGCCGATCATCCCGGCGATGACGGCGGGTTCGCCCGCGCCCCGGTACTGGTTGCCGGGCAGGTACCAGTTCCAGCAGTCGGCGCTGTTGTACAGCGTGCCCTGTTCGGGGTACAGCACCAGGAAGCCCCGCGTGTCGGCCAGGGTGTTCATGCGGGTCCCGGCGGCGAAGTCGGCGCCGTCCTGCAGGCAGCCGTGCAGCATGACCATCAGGGGGCGGGGCGTGCCCGTATACCCGGCGGGCACCCACAGGCGGTAGAAGCGCGCGCCGTACGCGCTGCTGTACGTGCCGCTGACCCAGCTGCCGGTCGCCTGCGCGTGCAGGTTGGGGTCAGAGGGGGACTGTGTGGTGGTCTGGGTGGTGGTCTGGGTGGGCGCGGCGGGCGGCGCGCAGGCGGCGAGCAGGGCCGGGAACAGCAGGCCGGTCAGGCGGCGGGCGGGGGTGCGGGCTGGGCGCATGGGGGTGACCTCCGGGGGGGCTGGATTGTGGGACGCCTTCAGGGTAGGGGAGGGGTGTCACGCCGGGAGAACAATGGGTGAAAACCACCCGATTAATTACGCCCTTTACATAACGCCTCGGGCAGGGTAGAGTCGAAGGTGAACAAAGCACCATTCCCACCCCCGCCTCACTCCACGGGAGGTTACCCCCGCATGATCGTCGAAACGAAACTCCTGGGCCGCCGCACGCCCTTCGAACGCCGCCCCATCGCCCTGACCGGCGACACCCACACCCTGGAAAGTCTGCTGACCGCACTCGTCGAACACGAGCTGGCCGCGTACCACGAGCGGCAATCAGGCGTGGGCGTCCTGCGCGTCCTGACCGAACGGGAACTGGCGGACGCCGCCCTGACCGGCCGCGTGGCCGTGGGCCCGCAGGACCGCGCCGCGACCGTCACCCCGGACGAGGCTGCCCGCACCGCCCTGACCGCCTTCCGCGACGGGCTGTACTACGTGTTCCTCGACGACGAGCAGCTGACCGACCTTTCGGCCCCCGTCACCCTGCGCCCGGACAGCACCCTGCTGCTGCTGCGCCTGACCGCCCTGGCAGGAGGCTGACTATGGACATTCAGGACCACCTGCGGACCTTCCAGCAACCCTGGAAACCCGGCTTCGACACGCGCGTGGCAGCCCTGCCCGCCCCGTGGCCCACCCTGATCCAGGCGCACATCAAAGGCGGCCGCGACCAGCAGGAACGCCAGCGCCTTCAGGACGAACTGGTGGACGCCCTGCACGCCAGCACCCCAGCCGACCGCGAAGCCCTGGCCGCCGCGTTCTTCCCGCAGATCCCCGCACTGGCCGCCCGCACGCTGGACGCGCTGCTGACCCGCCACCCGTACCCGCTGGGCTACGCCCGCCGCGCCTTCCGCGCCCCCGCCCACCGGCTGGCCGCCGTGCACGCCGCCCACTGGCTGTGGCAGGCGTGGCACACCACCCGCGACTACCCCCAGAATGCCGAGTGGTTCGCGGTGCACGCGGGCCTGCTGAACCCCTGGGAATCCCAGGGCCTGGGCCTGCTGCTGGGTCAGGCGATCAGCGACGGGGACGAGGAGGTCTACCAGATCCTGCGCGACACGGCGGGCACGCAGCACCCGGTCGCCCGCATGGGCCGCCACGTGCCGCTGGCCCTGCTGAGCAGCACCAGAGGGGACGCCTGGACGCTCGCCGAGGGCCTGCTGCTCGCCGCGCAGCGCCAGGAGGGCCTGCGGCAGGTGATCCTCGAAACCGTGGACGAGGCCAGTGCGGACGCCTTCACCCGCACCCTGCGCCTGATTCTCGGCGAGGACCTGCTGCGCTTCGCCGCCACGCTGCGCGCCGCGTGCGTGTGGTTCGGCCTGAACTACGACGTGACCGACCTGAAGGTCGTCCGGGCGCACCTCACCCGCGCGCTGACCTTCTTGGAAGACCCGCAGGCCGCGCGGGTGGCCGTGCAGAGCGGCGAAGGCGTGGACGCGTACCTCGCGCTGTTCACGCTGGGCATGCGCGACGCCGTGCAGGCCGCCGACCATGCCCGCACGGTCCTGACGGACGCCGACCCGGCCCGCCGCATGGCCGCCGCGCAGTTCCTGACGGCCGCCGAGCTGCTGACCGACGCCGACCGCCGCGCCCTGCTGACCGACGCCGACCTGCGCGTGGCCGCGCTGGCTGGCAATGCCGTGAACCGCTGGGGCATCGGCTCGTTCCCCTACAGCTTCGAGCAGTTCGAGGCGTACGCCCTGCGCCTCCCGGACAGCGCCCGGCACGAGCCGCTGCTGTTCCCCTGGCTGGGCCACGTGCCCGCCCGCGCGGACGCGCTCGACGCCCTGCCCGCCCTGCGCGGCGAGCGGCCCTTCACGGCCCTGGCCCCGCACCTGGGCAGCATGAGCGCCTACGGCAAGACCGCCCTGCTGCGCAGCCTGAAAGACCACGCGGCCGCTCACCCACTGGACGCGCCCACCCGCGCGCTGCTGCTCACGCTGCTCCAGGACCGCAATAGCAGCGTGTCGCAGGAGGCCGTGACCGTCATGGCGCACTTCACGCCCGACCCCACCGAGGTCGACGTGGTGCACGGCCTGCTGAAACGCAAGAGTGCCGACCTGCGCCGCGGCCTGATCCGCCTGCTCGCCAGCGACCCCGCCCAGGCGCAGCGCAGCGCCGACGCCCTGCTGACCGGACCCAACACCGATCAGCGGCAGGCGGGCCTGCAACTCCTGATCGAGACCGGGGGCACGCCGCCCGCCGACTTCAAGCCGAAGAACGTCACCGAGGCGACCCTGCTGGCCCGCCTGACCGAACCGGACACGCAGCTCAGCCTTCAGGACGGCCTGGGCCTGTTCGACCCCGCGCGCCTCACCCGGCTCGCGGCTCCGCAGCCCCGTGAGCGCGACTACCCCGCGGACGTGACGCGCGGCGCGGCCCTGCTGCGCGCCCTGGACGCCCTGCTCGTCGCCCACCGCGAGACCCCGCTGACCGGCGCCGGCTGGGATGGCCAGGAGACGCAGCTGCTGGGCAACGTGCGCCCCTGGCAGCTCCGCCCGGGCAAGGACGGAGAGCCCATGCCCCTGTGGGACGTCTGGACCGGCTGGTGGCAGGGCCGCCCGGACGCGCAGGACGGTGACCTGACCCGGCTGCACTGGGCGCTGAACCACTTCGTGAACCGCACCGAGACCACCAGCACGGAACTTCAGGACGAACTGGACGGGAACGGCGCGCAGGCCGCCGCACTCGACGCTGCCGAACTCGACACGGCCGTGCTGGACCTGCTGGGCCTCGACCAGGAAGGGCTCGACGACCTGCTGGCCGACGCGGACGAGGACGACCTCGCCGAGCATCAGGCTGCCCGCAGCGCCGTGGAGGAGCGGCAGGACCTGCTGCGCCGCACGCTGCACCGCACGCTGGGGCCGCTGGTCACGCTGCGGCTGGAACACCCGGACCTGGCGCGCGTGATCGTGGACGCCCTGCACGCGGCGCACGCCACACCCACGGACACCGACCTCGCCCTGGACGCCTGGGAGACCGCGCTTGTCTACCTGCCAGGAGACGCGCGTATGCAGACCGACCCGCAGCGCACCTGGTGGCAGGAGGACCCCCGCGACCTGCTGAATCCCGTCATGCCGCGCGGCGACTGGCGCACCTGGACGCCCGAGCAGCAGCGGCGCTTCTGGGCGCTGCACCTGCACCGCGGCGCGGGGTACCCGAACCTGCCCCGCCAGCGCGTGAACACTGCGCTGCTGCTGCACGCCTACGCGCAGAGCTGGGCCACCAGCGATGACCTGCTTGATGCGCTGATCGGCCCGCGGCCCGAACGCCACGGGTCCTACTACGGCTCTTACGGCCACGATTTCGACGACCTGAGCACCTACACCCGCCGCACCCTGAAACCCGAGTGGCCCACCCACCCCGACTGGGAGGCCGCCGTGGCCCGCGTCCGCGACCGGGTGCTGGAGTTGGAACTGGCCCGCGGTGACCTGGAGACCCCCGCCACCGCGCCCGCCCTGGCGCTGCGCAGCGTCCACGGCGCGGACCTGGCCCTGCGCCTCCTGGCCGGCCTGGGGAAGAATCCCCTCAAGCGCGGCTATCAGGGCCGCAACGAGAGCCGCGACGTGACCTTCAGCCACCTGATCCGCGTGGCGTTTCCCCAGACAGGGGACACGCCCGAGTCCTTCCGCGCGCAGGCCGCCGCGCTGAACCTGCCAGACGCCCGCCTGCTGGACCTCGCCATGTTCGCCCCGCAGTGGGCGCCGCTGGTCGCCGACGCGCTGGGCTGGCGCGGCCTGAAGGACGGCGTGTACTGGCTGCACGCCCACACCCGCGACAGCAACTGGAGCGTCCCGCAGGAAGTCCGTGACGCCTGGGAGGCCGAGATCGGCGAGCGCACGCCCCTAAGCCCCACCGACCTGACCGAGGGCGCCGTGGACGTCGCGTGGTTCCGCCAGACTTACAAAGCACTCGGCGGCGCGAGGTTCAGCGCCCTGCTCGACGCTGCCAAGTACGCGTCCTCCAGCGGCGGGCACAAACGCGCCGAGACGTACGCCCGCGCCATCCTGGGCGAACTGAAGGAAGACGACCTGACCACCCGCATCACAGCGAAACGCAACCAAGACGCCGTGCGCGCCCTGGGCCTGCTGCCCCTCGCCCGCGCGAAAGGGAAGGCCGCGCGGGAACTGGAAGGCCGCTACCGCCTCATCAGCGACTTCCGCCGGGACGCCCGGCAGTTCGGCGCGCAGCGGCAGGCCAGTGAACGCCGCGCCGCGGACATCGGCCTGCTCAACCTCGCGCGCAGCGCCGGATACGCCGACCCGCAGCGCCTGATGTGGGCCATGGAGGCCCGCACCGCCCCCGACTGGACGCAGACCGTCACCGACGGCGACCTCCGCGTGGGCATTCACCTCAGCCCGGACGGCGAGGCCAGCCTGACCGTCACGCGCGGCGACAAAGTCCTGAAGGCCCTGCCGCCCGCCCTGAAGAAACGCCCGGACGTGCAGGCCCTCCAAGCCGCCGCGAAGGAACTGGGCGCCACCCGCAGGCGCATGCGCGCCGCGCTGGAAGACACCATGATCCGCGGTGACCACCTCCAGCCGCAGGAACTCACCGACCTCGCCGCACACCCCGTCATCGCGCCCATGCTGCGCAGCCTCGTGTGGGTGCTGAACGAAACGTACCTCGGCTGGTGGACCGGCGACACCCTCGACACGCCCGCAGGGCCGCAGCCCACCCTCGACCACGCCCTGCGCCTCGCGCACCCGCACGACCTGTACACCAGCGGCCACTGGCCCGCCTTCCAGGCGCAGGTCATGGACCGCCAGATCACGCAGCCGTTCAAGCAGGTGTTCCGCGAGTACTACCCCCTCACCGCTGCCGAGCAGGGCGCCCGGCGCGTCACCCGCTACACCGACCAGCACGTCCAGCCTGGCAAGGCCGCCGCCCTCCTGAAAACCCGCGGCTGGATCACCGTGCCCGAGGAAGGTGTCCGCAAGACCTGGCACGCCGAGGGCATCAACGTCTGGCTTGATACCAGCGTCGGCTACGGCACCCCCAACGAGGTCGAGGGGACCTCGCTGAACGCCGCGTACTTCATCCGCCGCGACGCCACCGAACCCATGCCCCTGAGTGAGGTGCCCCCTCGCCTTCTGAGCGAGACCCTGCGCGACCTCGACCTGGTCGTCTCCGTCGCCCACGTCGGTGGCGTTGACCCCGAAGCCACCCAGAGCACC
This sequence comes from Deinococcus radiotolerans, assembly GCF_014647435.1. NCBI lineage: Bacteria > Thermotogati > Deinococcota > Deinococci > Deinococcales > Deinococcaceae > Deinococcus > Deinococcus radiotolerans. The sequence goes on from NZ_BMPE01000002.1 coordinate 307,137, forward strand.
ACCGAGATGCGCGCCGCCCTCCTGCGCGAAACCCTGCGCCTCCTCAAACTGGGCAACGTCCGCATCCAGAACGACCACGCCCTCATTGAAGGCCACCACGCCTGCTACACCCTGCACCTCGGCAGCGGCACCGTCCACCGCCAGCCCGGCGGGTACCTGTGCATCATCCCCGTGCACAACCAGCAGCAGGGCCGGATCTTCCTGCCCTTCGCCGACCCCGACCCCCGCACTGCCGAGGTCATCAGCAAAGCCCTCCTGCTCGCCCAGGATCGCCAGATCCAGGACCCCACCATCCTCGAACAGCTGCGGTGAACACCCTGCCCGTCCCGATCCTCACTGGTCTGCGCCTGACCGGCATGACCCTGCACCCCCGCACCGCACAGGTGCAGTTGACCCTGAGTGCCACTGGCCCCCCCGAGGGGCTGGTGGCCACCTGCGCCTTCCTGCACGCCTCCTGGCTGCAAGACAGCGAGGACCCCGCCTTCCTGCGCGAAATCCTCAGTCTGCTGGACGGCCACGGCGTGAACCTCCGCGAGGAAGGCCAGGTGATCCGGCGCGGCGGGCGCGCGCACCTCTGGTCCGGCATGACCTACTTCGACCGGACCGCCGAGGCCGAGGTGGACTTTCAGGAGCTGTGCGAGGTGATCCGCCTGAACCTGCAGTTCCTGACGCTGAAACGCCACTGGTCTGATGCACGCACGATCCCAGGGGCGCCGTGGTACGAGGAAGAGCAGGGGTTCCGGGTGCGCTTCGGGCCGCCACCCACCCCCTGAAGCCCACGCAGAGGGCGGCGCTGGGATGCCAGTGCCGCCCTCGCGCGTCAGACGTCAGAAGGCCGAGTCGAGTGCACCCAGTGCGGCGTCCGCGTCGGTCACGCCCGCCTGCGCCATATCGGGCCGGCCGCCGCCCTTACCGCCACCCGCCGCGGCGAGTTTCCCGATCAGCTGCCCGGCGTGCGCGCCGCGGCCCACGGCGTCCTTCGTGGCCTTCACCACGAGGCCCTTCTCGCCCGCGACGACCACCATGTCCGCGCCGCTCTGGTCGAGGAGCTTGTCGGCCGCGCCGCGCAACTCGTTGCCTTCCAGGCCCGCGAGTTTCAGCGCGGCGACCCTGAAGCCGCCCAGCTCGCGCGTCTGCGCCGCGCCGCCGCTCCCGCCGCCCATCTGCGCCTCGGCCAGCTGCCGCTTGACGGCCGTGACGTCCTTCTCGGCCGCTTTCAGCTGCGACTGGAGGCCACTGACGCGGGCTTCCAGGCCGTCCACGCCCGTGTTCAGCAGGCTGGCGACCTTCGCGGCGGCGTTCAGGCGTTCGCGCACCCACGCGGTCGCGGCGTCCCCGGCCAGCGCCTCAATGCGGCGCACCCCGGCGGCCACGTTCTCATCCCCCAGGATCACGAACGCGCCGATGTCCCCTGTGCGGCGCACATGCGCCCCGCCGCACAGCTCCATGCTGCTCACGGGCTGCCCGGCGTACTCCACGCTGCCGCCCACCCGCACGACGCGTACGGTCTCGCCGTACTTCTCGCCGAACAACGCGGTCGCGCCCGCGGCCTTCGCGTCCGCGATGGGCATCTCCTGCCACGTCACGGGGAAGTTCGCACTCACCCAGCGGCTCACGAGCAGTTCTACCGCCGCGATCTCCGGCGCGGTCAGGGCCGCCCCGTGCGAGAAGTCGAAGCGCAGGCGATCCGGGGCGACCAGCGACCCCTTCTGCGCCACGCCGTCCCCCAGCACCGCCCGCAGCGCCGCGTGCAGCAGGTGCGTCGCCGTGTGGTGCCGCTCGGTGGCGCGGCGCTCACCGGACACCACGCCGCGCACGCTGAGACCCTCGCGCAGCTCGCCCTCCTCGACCAGCACGTCATGCAGGAACACGCCCTGCGGCGTCTTGCGGGTATCCCGCACGATCCCGGCGCCGCCGTCCCACTCCAGGCGGCCCGTGTCGCCCACCTCACCGCCACCCTCGGCGTAGAAGGGCGTGCGGGACAGCACCACCGTCGCCTCCGACCCGGCGGGCAGGTGACTCAGGCGTTCGCCCGCGCCCACCAGCGCCACCACGTCCGCCTCCACGCTCAGCTCGTCGTACCCGACGAACTCCGTGCGTGCGAGGCCTTCCAGCGCCTCCTGATTCCCGCCGAACAGTTCACTCTTGCCGTACTTGCTCCCGGCCCGCGCGATCTCCTGCGCGTTCTCCAGGCTCTCGGCGTACCCGGCCTCATCCACCGTGATGCCGTACTCCTCCGCGATCTCTTTCGTCAGGTCCACCGGGAAGCCGTACGTGTCGTACAGCACGAACGCGTCCTGCCCGGACAGGACCGCGCCGCGCTCCATGCCCGACAGCAGCCCACCCAGACGCTGAATCCCGCCCTCCAGCGTCTTCAGGAAACGCTCCTCCTCGGACTGGACCGTCGCCTCAATCTTCGCCAGGTTCTCGCGCAGTTCCGGATACGCATCACCCATGCGCTCGGCCACGATGGGCACCAGCTTGAACAGGCTCGGCTCGCGCAGACCCAGCAGGTACGCGTGACGGCAAGCGCGGCGCAGAATCTTCCGCACCACGTACCCGCGCCCCGTGTTGCTCGGCACACTGCCGTCCGCGATCACCATGCTCACACTACGGATGTGCTCGGCCACCACGCGGTGGGACACACTCTGCGGCCCCTCGTACGCCTGCCCGCTCAGCTCGGCGACCTTCGCCACGATCGGTGCGAACACGTCGTTGCTGTAGAAGTCGTACACGTCCTGCACCACGGTCGCGATGCGCTCCAGGCCCATGCCAGTATCGATGTTCTTGAACGGCAGGTCCTTCAGGACCGGCGTACCGTCCGGCAGCGGGTCCTGACGGTCGAACTGCGGGAACACGTTGTTCCAGATCTCCAGGAACCGCGCACTCTCGCGGGTCTCGGCGTACTCCGCCCAGGTGTCATTCCCGTACTTCGGGCCCCGGTCATAGAAGATCTCGCTGCACGGCCCGCACGGTCCGTTCGGTCCTTCCTTCGGCGCGTCCGCCGGCCAGAAGTTCTCATCCGCCCCGAACCGCAGGATGTGATCCGCCGGCAGACCATTCACCTCGGTCCAGATGCGGAAGGCTTCCTCGTCCTCCTCATAGATGGTCACGTACAGCCGCGCGCGGTCCAGACCCAGCCACTCCGGGCTGGTCAGGAACTCCCACGCCCACGTCAGCGACTCCTGCTTGAAGTAATCGCCGAAAGAGAAGTTCCCCAACATTTCCAGCAGCGAACAGTGCCGCAGCGTCCGGCCCACGTTCTCAATATCCCCGATCCGCAGGCACTTCTGCGCCGTCGTCACGCGCTTGTTCGCCACGCCATCAAACACCGCCGGGGCACCCATGAACTGATCCTTGAACGGCTGCATCCCCGCCACCGTGAACAGCGTCGTCGGATCAGGCGCGACCGTGCTGTAACTCGGCAACCGCAGGTGCCCCTTCCCCTCAAAGAACTGCAGGTACTTCTCCCGAATCTGCGCCGTCGTCAGCGAAACCGTCATAACGCAAAGTCTAGCGCGCCCACCCAGAACGCACACCCTGCCTAACAGACGGCCCACGCGCACGCCGACTGGCCTACCCAGGCAGACAAAAACGCCCAGGCAGGACGCCCAGGCGTAAGCAGACGGAGCTTCACCGCAACGGAACCCGCTTGAATCCCGAGCCCGTCCACACCAGCTTCAACACGTCCAGACGATCCCCACATGTGTACTCGCTATTCGCCAGAACCGTACACTTTGCGAGCAGCCGGGCGTCATCTGGTTTCAGGGAGATCACGATGCTCGTCCCGAACCTTGGTAGGTTCACTGACGTCCGCACCGGACCTTTCGGATTGACGCCCGTGATCTTTCTGTAAAACGCCTCAGCGTCTGTAGATGAAACCCGCAAAATATTGGTGATGTTTCGCAGTTTGAACGCTGAATCAAACATATATAACGCCTGCACATCCTCATCTCCACGATAACGGTTTAAACCCACCGCGCCAGACCCACCCTTTCCATTCCAGACGGTGAATTCAAGATAGCCGCCTTCGGCGAGATCGAGGATTGCGTACTGATTTTTGCGGTCTACCATGCTATTGGGAGAAGTTAATAATCTAGCCCTTGATGAGGACGTTAGGGTTTGCATTTTTACTATTTCTGGATCATACTTAAGAATTGGTATTGCGTATGGGGGCAGAATTTGCCACATAGAATCTATGCTGACTGCGCCGCTGATTGAGCATGAAGCAAGTATGGCAAAACTACTAATGAATATCTTCATTTATTTCCTCTCAAACGCAGCAATCCAATGAAATGTAAACTTACTGACCTGATTCCAGGGGAAAACTGTATCTTCGCCAACTCCCGCCTCTTTGGTTTTTCCATTGAGATTTCCATTATAACTTCCTGTAACGTTGCTCGGCCTGTAGTTCAACAGGCTGGGCAGCCTGCCGTAGGGGTCGTCAACTGTGATGCCCTCGTTTGTGATTGACTGGAGTCTAATAATATGGCCGTTCAGGCTCATCATAACTCCATTGCCATTTCTTAAACATGGAAGAATCTCATCTTTCCACTCAGTGTAGTCGCCTCTAAACTTGTCCTTTCGCATTACCTTCCTCGCTTTAAGCTCTCGAGCGACACCTTCCCAACCGCCCTCTGTTGTTCTGGGCGGCAAGCTGTTTTTACGTCTCACATTCTCTAGGAAATCCTCATACTGGCCATCGGAAGGATTTTCTATGCCCAATGTTTCCATAACCATTGTTAGAGATGTCAAATTACACATAATATCGCCTATAGGCTTACCCGTATAGATCACCCAATGAGTTTTTCCATCCCGACCTGTATAGGACCATCGGTCGGACTGCAAGCCAATGGATTGATTGTTCCTCTGATTGCGATAAGGTATCTTAGTTTGAAGTATTTCGAATAAATCGCCCTTCATCTTATTATCTTGTAATTTAACTATCAAAGAGCGAGCCAGGTTTATTTCTTTTATGGTATAGGCTTTTTTGTATGAATTGAGATTGATGAGTTTATCCAGCTGATCTGGAGGTGTCGAAGATTTTGCACTCTGACTTCCTCCAACCGCTGCTTGTGACTGAGAACTGCCTGCGGCGACCGATATGGTCTTCTCGACATCAATCCCACATCCTCTCATGATTGCGATTAGACTTTCTGCGTATGCCCCTGGTTTGCCTGTATTGGCATACCCGGCTCTATCTATTGCGTATGCCGCCTCCCTCAAGGTCTTTGCCTCAAAATATCCAGCTTTTGCATATCTTGGATTATCAATTGTAAAATTCGCTCGAGCTATAAATGCGTCTGCATAATCTTTATAATCAGCAAAAGGTTCCATTTTGTTAACTAATCTTTGAAGCCTTGGATCCCACTCCTTTGTTGGTGCAAATGTTCTGGGCCTGTTAGGGTCAAATTCTTTAATTCCAAATACGTTGTTCTTTCCTGAGTGTGATTGTCCCCATCCTGACTCGGTGGCCCACTGTGCAGCAATAAGCTCGGGGTGCGGCACCCCTAAACTCCGGAATGATTTAACGATATTAAAAAATACTTCGTGTCGGTCCTTCTTCACCATTGTTTTTGGCGTGTAATTTGAAGAATTAAGAGCGGCGATTACACTCTGGGAAACTTTGGATCTATCTATATGCGCCGTCTGCGCTGGACTTTCCGTATTCTCAACTGAAGGTGTCTGAGTTAAAACCGTTGCAGGAGCGCGCGTAGGGAGAAGTGCAACTGGAATAGCTGAAAGTGTCAAACTCGAGGCTTTGAAGGCACCAGATGCAGTTTCATTGGAGAAATTGCTGGTGACAGTCTTACCGTCCGGGCTGATCTTCCCCTGAAACTCGGCATTATTTTCCGTGCCTTGTAGGTTGAAGGTGTTGTCGTCGCGGAGTTGCCCTTCAAGGTGCCAGCCTCTGCCTTGGCCGGGGGTGGCCTGGTAGCGGGCGGTGAGGTGGCCGTTGGGTTGGCGGATGATGCGGAGTTGGAAGGTGATGCCGTTGGCGGTGCCACGGAAGGTGCGTTGCCAGCTCTGGGTGCCTGCTTTGAGAGGGCGGGGTGCGGCTGGGGTGGGGGTTTTGGGTTGGGGTGCTTTGCCGGTGAGGGGCTCTCTGGTGTCGAACATGTGACCTCCGGTTCAGTTAGGGTACCGGGCGGTGTACTGTGGGTGTGCCTCATGTGAGGCAGGCCCGGTCACTGGTGTGCCGGGCCTGCTGTTTTGTCTGTGTCAGTCGAGGTCGACGGCCCACCATGCTTCGCGTTGCGCGGCGAGGCGGGCGCGGGGGTCGCCGATGGTGTCGAGTGCTTTGGCGAGGCCCTGCCAGTCGTGTTCGCTCATGGGGTCGATGGCCAGCGCGCGTTGGTGGAACTGGGCGGCGTCGCGGTCGCGTCCGGCGGAGGTGGCGGCGCGGGCGGCAATGCCGAGGAGGGTGAGTTGTTTCTGTTCGAGGCGGGCGCGGACGTCGTCGGCCCAGGGGCTGTCGGTGCCGGGAAGGTAGTGGCCGTACTGCGCGACGAGTTCACGGAGTTCTTCGAGGCCCAGGCTGCCCTGTTCGGCCTGCGCGGCGAGCAGTTCGAAGCGTTGCACGTCGTATTCGGGGTTCAGGTCGCTGGCGAGGGCGTAGCGGCGGTTGGTGCTGACGACGGCTTCGTTGCTTAAGGACCGGCGCAGGCGGTGCAGGGTGGTGTGGAAGAGGCTGCTGGCGCGCGCCTCGTCCTTTTCGGGCCAGAGGGCCTCGGCGGCTTCCCAGCTGGTGACTTCTTTGTGTTCCAGCAGGTAGAAGAACAGTTCGAGGGCTTTGCGGCTGACCCAGGTGACGGTGCTGCCTTTCCAGATGACCTGGGCGGTGCCGAGGCCTTTGGCCTGCATCTGGTTTTCGTTCTGCTGGTTCAGGCCGGCGCGGCGCAGCCGAGCGTCGATGGCGCCGGTGAGGTCCTGGGGGGTGAAGGGTTTGGGCAGGTAGTCGTCCGCGCCGAGGTTCATGCCGCGCCGGACGTCGCCGCGTTCGGCGTGGCTGGAGAGCAGCATGAAGGGGAGGCTGGCGTGTTGTTCGTGCGCGCGGACTTTCTCCAGGAATTCCAGGCCGGTCATGTAGGGCATGACGACGTCGCTGATGACGAGGTCGGGCGTGAAGACTTTCAGGAGGTCGAGGGCTTCGACGGGGTGGGTGCTGGTGCGCACCTCGTGCCCGGCGCGGGAGAGGATCACGCTGACAAGCTTGAGGATGGCGGCGTCGTCATCCACCACGAGGATGCGGGGCATGCGCTGAGTCTAACAGGCGCGGGGTGGGGCGGGGGTGGCGTGCGTGGCGTAGGCTGGGCGGGCATGGGAACTCAGGATGTGCAGGTCGTGGTGGCGCGCGTGTGGACGCTGGATGACGCGCGGCCGGAGGTGGGCGCGGTGCTGGTGGGGGGTGGGCGCGTGCTGGCGGTGGGTTCGCGGGAGGAGATGCGGGCGCTCGCGCCGGGTGCGGGGGTGCTGGATCACCGGGATCTGCTGCTCACGCCGGGTTTGGCGGAGGCGCACATTCACCTCGTGACGTACGGGTTCTCGTTGTCGCAGGTGAGTCTGCATGGGGCGCGGAGTGTTGCGGAGGTGCAGGCGCGCGTGGCGCAGCAGGTGATGAACACGCCGCCCGGCACGTGGATTCGTGGTGGGGGGTTCCTGCTGTCGGAACTGGGTCTGGGTGGGTACCCGTCGGCGGCGCTGCTGGATGAGGTGAGTCCGCATCATCCGGTGATGCTGTACTCGCGGGACTTGCACCTGAGCTGGGTGAACAGCGCGGCGCTGCGGCTGGCCGGGATTCACGAGGGCACGCCGGACCCGGAGGGGGGGCGGGTCGTGCGCCCGCTGGGCTGCCTGCTGGAGCACTCCTCGGATCTGGTGGCGCGCGTGATTCCCGCACCCAAGGAGGCGGATTACCTGGCGGCGGCGCGGGCGGGCGCGGAGGACCTGGCCGCGCGGGGGTACGTGAGTGCGCACACCATGGCCTTTGAGGCGTCCGAGGCGCCCCGGGCGCTGCAGACCCTGGCGCAGCGGGGCGAGTTGCCGCTGCGCGTGTGGGCGTGCCTGCCGCATGACCGGCTGGGGCACGCGCGGGCGCTGGGGCTGGCGCGCGCGCCGGGCGGGCTGTTCCAGTGGGGTGGCGTGAAGTTCTTCGCGGATGGCGCGCTGGGAAGCCGCACGGCGTGGCTGCACGCGCCGGGCTTCGCGGACGGCTCCGGGACAGGCATGCCGCTGGACCCGCCGGACCTCATCGCGGCGCTGGGCCGTGAGGCGATCGAGCTGGGCCTGACGCCCGTCACGCACGCGATCGGGGACCGCGCGAACACCGAGGTGCTGGACGCGTACGACACGCTGCGCCCGCACGCCGAGGCGCGCGGCATCCGCCTGCGCGTCGAGCACGCCCAGCATCTGCGCGCGCAGGACCTGCCGCGTTTCCGGGGCCTGACGGCCAGTGTGCAGCCCATTCATCTGCAGGCGGATGGCCCGATGATCCGTGAGCTGATGCCGCACCTGGAGGGCCTCAGTTACGCCTTCCGGTCCCTGAAGGAGGCCGGGGCGGTCCTGGCGTTTGGCAGTGACGCGCCGGTCGCCCCGCCCGAGTACCGCGCGAACTTTGCGGCGGCGATCACGCGCGTGGATGACAGCGGGGCGCGCCTCGCGCCGGACCAGGCGCTGACGGAGCATGAGGTCCTGTGGGCGCACACGCGCGGGCCCGCCCTGGCGGCGGGCTGGGACGATGAGGGCGTCATCCGGCCCGGGTCCCGCGCGGCGTTCACCCTGTGGGATCGCCTGGGCGGGAACGCGCGGGCGCTGGTGCTGTGAACTCAGGCAGGCTCAGGTCACGTGGGGCCGGGGCCTGCCTGTTGTTCAGCAGAAGAAGAAGCAGATGATGTCAGAGATGACGTCCGCGGCGAAGCCGAGGCCGCCCAGCAGGGCTTCCAGGGCGTCTGAGGAGAGACTGAACAGGTCTTTCAGGGCGTTGGCGATGTCCTGCGCCGAGAAGCCCAGCGCCTTGAGCAGTGAGCCCACGACGTCCGCGCCGAGGCCCAGCGCGCTTTTCAGGGCGGCGGCGATGTCGCCTGCGCTGAAGCCCAGGCCCTTGAGAAGCGTGGCGACGGCGTCCCCGGCCAGTCCGTACGCGGTGCTCAGGGCGCCCGCGATGGCCTCGGCCCCGAAGCCCGCGGCTTTCAGCAGCCCGCCCGTCACGTCGCTGGTCAGGCTGAGCACGGTCTGCAGGGCTGTGGCGATCTGACCGGCGCCGTACCCGAGGCCCTTGAGGATGCCGGTCAGGGCGTCATTTGACAGCGAGAAGAGACTGCTAAGCGCGCCGGTGATGAGGTTCAGGCCGAAGCCCAGCCCCTTGAGGATGCCCCCCACGGCGTCCGCGCCCAGGTTGAAGACGGTCTTCAGAGCGGTGGTGATGCCCGTGATGTCGATGCCCACGCCCTTAAGCAGGGCGGCGACCGCGTCGGCCGGCAGGAAGAACACGTCCTTGAGGGTCTGGGCGATCACGGTCGCGCCGAAGCTCAGGCCGTTGAGGATGGTGGTCACGGCGCCCGCGGAGAGGCCCAGCACGGTCTTGAACGCCCCGGCGATCGCGTCCGCGCCGAAGCCGACGCCCTTGAGGATGCCGCCGATCACGTCGGCGTTCAGGCTGAGCACCTGACTGAGCGCGCCCGTGATGGCGTCCGCGCCGAAATTCAGGCCCTGCAGGATGCCGCCGATGGCCTGGCCGCCCAGGCTGTACACGCTGCTCAGGGCGCCCGTGATGGCGTTCGCGCCGAAACTCAGGGCGTTGAGCACGGCGCCGGTCGCGGCGCCCGTCAGGGCGTACACAACCTTCATGGCGCCCGCGATCGCGTCCGCGCCGAAACCGAGTCCCTTGAGGATGGTGCCGGTGGCCAGGTCGGCCAGCGAGTACACGACCTTCATGGCGCTGGCAATGTCGGTGGCGACGAAGCCGACCGTCTTGAGCACCGCGGCGTTCGCGGCGTCCCCCAGGGCATACACGCTCTGAAGGGCTGTGGATACCGCTGTGACGCCGTACCCGACCGCTTTAAGCAGGGTGGCGTTGGCCAGGTCGCTCAGCCCGTACACGGTGTTCAGGGCCCGGGCGGTCTGCGTGCCCGTGTAGTCCACGCGGAACAGCACGTCGGCGTTCTGCGCATCGGTCAGGGTGAACACGGTTTTCAGGGCGGCGGCCGTGTCCTCGGACGTGAAGTTCAGGTTTTTCAGGATCTGCCCGGTCACGTCGGCTGCCACGCCGAATTCCGTCCGGATGGCCTGCGCGATCTGCGTGGCGGTCTGCCCGGCCGCTTTCAGGAAGTACGCGCGGATGACCGGGTTCTTCTGAATCTGCACCTTGATGGGCAGGGTCCGGCTCGGGTTGATGGCGACGAGTGCGTTCCCGGCCGTGCGGTCGTTCTTCTCGATGCCCAGCGTGTACGAGGACACGAGCAGGGTGCCGACCGACACGGAGATGCGGACGGTGTTGCCCGGGGTCACGCCGCTCTTCCCGGCCGCCCAGGACGTGACGTACGTGACGCCGTCTTTGTCCAGCGTGATCTGCCCCGCGGCGCCGGTCAGGGTGGACAGCGTGGTGCAGGCGCTGCCGGTCACCTTGCAGACGGTGACGGACAGCCACGGCAGGAGGCTGCTGTCCAGGTTGGGCAGGCTGGCCACGCCGTTGACCAGCGGGTCGCGGAAGGCCAGGGCGCTGCTGAAGGTGGGGATCGGGACGGTCTGGGCGCTGAGAACTGCGCCCGCTGGGGCCTGCGTCACCGTGGTCTCCCGGGGGGCTGCCGCTGCTGGGGCCGCCGGGGCGGGGTGCTGCCCGCAACTGCTGACGAGCAGGCTGATGGACAGGGCAATGAAGCTCAGGGAGTGCCGTCTGGACATGGTGTCCCTCCTGTGAACGTCAAGGCTGGTGACGGGCCGCCGCGCGGTAGATCAGGTCTGGGTGCGGGTTCAGGGCGTCTGCTCGGGCTGGCCTTGGCCCGCGCGGCGTCACGGACCGGTACCGTCGTCCAGTCAGGGGACGGTCCGGAGGAGGCGCTGGGCGGTCCCCGTGTCAGATGAAGATGATCTCAGGAGATCAGGCGACAATATGGTAGACGATCAGCACAGCGTGACCTATCCCCCAATTGGGTGATGGGTCATTTATGGTTTAGGGCCAGGCAGCAGGAAGGCCGCGCCAGGGCAGGCGCATCAGATCAGCCCACAGGGTTCAGGCCGCATTCCAGTCACCCGCCAGCAGAGGGTGGAGACACGAGATAAGCCACGGCTGAGCCAGGGGGGCAGACAGGCGAGCGCGGTGAGTCCCCCAGTCACCCTGAGGAGCTCACCGCGTGGCGCTGGTCTTATTCCTCGTCGTCGGGAAGGTCAGCGTTGCTGTAGACGTTCTGGACGTCGTCGAGATCCTCAAGCGCCTCGATCAGCGTCATGAGTTTCTTCGCGTCGTCACTGCCCACTGCGACGGTGTTGCTGGGCAGCATGGTGATCTGGGCGTTCTCGATGGCGAAACCGGCGGCGGCCAGGGCGTCCTGCACGGCGTACAGGTCGGCCGGGCCGGTGCTGATCTCCAGGCCCTCCTCGGACTCCTGGATGTCCTCGGCGCCGTGCTCGATGGCGGTTTCCTGCGCCTGCTCGCTGGTGTCGGTCAGCAGGATCACGCCTTTCTTCTCGAACTGCCACGCCACGGACCCGCTGGTGCCCAGGCTGCCGCCGCGCTTGTTGAACACCGCGCGGATGTCCGCCACGGTGCGGTTGACGTTGTCGGTCAGCGTCTCGATGAAGATGGCGGTGCCGCCGGGGCCGTAGCCCTCGTAGGTCTGTTCCTTGTAGTCCGCGGCCCCTTCGCCCGCACCGACGGCGCGTTTGATGGCGTTGTCAATGTTGTCCACGGGAACCGTGGCGGCCTTGGCTGCGGCAATGGCGTTTTTCAGGCTGAGGTTCCCGGCCGGGTCGCCGGTCCCGCCGGAGCGCACGGCGGCCTGAATGGCGCGAATGTGCTTGGAGTACATTGCGCTGCGTTTGCTGTCGTTGGCACCTTTTTTCCGCTTGATCTGAGACCACTTGCTGTGACCGGCCATGTTCAGGACTCTCCTTGCGTGAAACGGCGCCCACTCGGTAAGTCGGGGGCGCATGCAGGGAGCATTCTAGCGCAGGGGCCGCGCGGGCTGCGGGCCGGGTCAGCCGTCCTCGTCGGTGGGTTCCTGCGCCGGGTGATCCTGCGGGCGGAAGCGGGCGTGACTGTCCGTGGGGGAGAGGTTCTCCCGCTCGGCCGCCTGCGGGCCGGTGTCCAGTCCGCTGATCAGCACCTCGCCCGTGGTGCTGACGGCCGGGGCGGAAGTCGAGGTCGCTGGAGCCGTCCCGTCACGTTGAGTCATACCCCCGAGCATACGTCCGGGGGGCGCGCGGCGGGTGTGGGGACGCTCAAGGGCAGGGGCGCGCCGCTTGGGGTCACATGCGCATGACGCTGCGGTCGCCAATGACCATCTGCAGGCCGGTGTCGCTGGGCGCGGTGATCAGGGCGTGCCGCCCGATGAGGCTGCGGTGAATCGGCCGGGCCGGGTGCAGGACGCGGGCGAACTCGTCGATCAGGCTGACCGTGACCTGCGCGCTGTCCACGCGGGCGTGCGCGCCCACACTCACGAATGGTCCCAGCGTCGCACCGCGCACCACGGCGTGCGGCCCGATCCACACCGGTCCCTGGATGACGCTGTCTTCCACCAGGGCGCCCGCCTCGATCACGACGGGGCCCTGCACGGTGCTGCGTTCCACCCGGCCGTCCGTGCAGGGAGTCAGGTGCCTCAGGTAGTGACTGTTCGCGGTCAGCAGGTCGTCGGGGGCGCCCGCGTCGCTCCAGAAGCCCTTGAATTCCACGGCGCGCACCTGCCCGCCCTGCGCGAGCAGCGCCGTGAGCGCCTGCGGGAACTCGATCTCGCCGCGGGTGCTGTGCGGCAGGTCTTCGAGCACGTCAATCAGGCCGGGTTTGAAGCTGAACACGCCGCACGCGGCGAGGTTGCCCTCGGGCGTACGGGGTTTTTCCACCAGCCGCAGCAGGCGCCCGGACTTGACGACCGCCACGCCGTACGCCTGCGGGTTCGGGACTTCCTTCACGCCGATCACGGCGTCCCCGTAGCGCAGCGCGGTGACCAGGGGCGTCAGGGCGTCCTCGAACAGGTTGTCCCCCAGGTACAGCAGGGTGGAACTGCCCTCCAGGAAGTGCCGGGCGGTCAGCACGGCGTGCCCAGTCCCCAGCGGGTCGTACTGGCGGATGAACGTCAGGTGCCCGCTGTGTTGCGTGGCGTCGCGCAGGTCCTGCTCGCTGGACGGGCTGGTCACAATCCCGATGTCCTGCACGCCCGCGTCACGCAGCGCTTGCACGGCTCGCGCGATGATCGGGACGCCCGCGACCGGCATGGCGTGCTTGGGCCGCGTGGCACTCAGGGGCAGCAGGCGGCTGCCGCGCCCGGCGGCCAGGATCAGGCCCTTCACGGTCGGCACCGGGGGCTGGCTGAGGGTCGGGGAGCGGTCATGGGCGGTGCGGGAAGTATACGGGCCGCGCGGGGCGCCGACCGGTTCAGGGCATGCAGCGGTGAGGGGCGGTGCATGCGGCGCATCAGCGGTTCAGGGCGTCGCCCAGCGCTTCCGCGAAGGCGTCCTCGTCGTCCAGCCACGGGTAGTGCCCGGCGTCAAGGACAGTCACGTCCGCGTCCGCGAGGTCCGCCACCCACTGCACCTGCTCGGGGTAACTCGTGCGGTCGTGCGCGCCGGCAATCACGAACACCGGGCGGCGCAGTTCGGCCAGGAACGGCGGGTACTCGAACTCCCACAGGCCCTGATTCACCAGCGCCTCCTGCACCTCGCCCCCGCCGATCAGCTGCCCCTCGGCGTCACTGAATTCCAGGTGCATGCGGCTGGCGTGATCCCTGAACTGCAGCGCGTTCAGCAGGTCGCGGGCGTTCAGCAGCGCGAAGGCCGCCTCGATCCGCGCGCCGCCCACCGCCGGGTGCTGCCCCTCGGGCGCCGCGGCGCGCAGCTCATCGGCCGGGTCCGTGAAGGGCGCGCCGCGGCGGGCGCTGGCTTCCTCCAGCAGCGTGCGGGCCAGGTCCGGGAAGTGCACCCAGGGGTTCACGGTGATCACGCGCGAGGTGCGGGTAGGGTGGCGGCGGGCGTACTCCAGCGCGATCAGCGCGCCGAACCCGTGTCCGAGCGGCACGATCTGCTCGACGTCCAGGAAGTCGCGCAGCGCCTCGACATCCGCCACGAGCGTGTCGAGATCCAGCGTGTCGGCCCCCTGCTCGGTGTCCTCCAGGGCGCCGCTGCGGCCCGAGCCGCGCTGGTCGAGGAACACCACCTGCCGCTCGATGCGGTCCCCGAACAGCGCCTGAAAGGAGTAACTGTTGTAGCCGGGGCCGCCGTGCAGGAACACGATGGGCGGCTCGCCGGGTTCGCCCTGCACCTCGAAATGCAGGTCCGCGCCGTTCAGGCGCTCGAAGTACACGCCGTCCGCGCCGTTGAATTCCGCGTTCATGAAGTCAGGGTCATCTGCGTTCGGGCCGGTCATGCGCGCCATTCTAGGCGGGCTGCGCCAGAAGGGGCGGCAACGTGGCCCACGGTTGCCTTGAACACTGCTACCCTGCGCGCATGACCGCAGATGATCAGGACGTGCAGGGCGTGGCCTTCACCCTGGACGGCGTGGATGACCTGACCTTCACGCGCATCCTGCGGGACGTGCTGCGCGACCCCATCTTCGCGCGGCCCCTACAGGTGCAGGCGCAGGAACCCCGCGCCGGGCAGCCCGCGCGCCTGATTGTGGCCTTCCGGCCTGAGGATCGTGAGCGGGCCATCAGCGCCACGCAGCGCCTGAAAACCGTACTGCTGCGCTTCGGGGTTCAGGTGGACAGCATTCACGTGCCCGGCCGCTGACAGGCTGTTAAAGAACCATAAACAGCGCCTTTCCCCGAACTGGACACGGCGCGCCCTACGATGAGCCGGAATACAGGGCGCACTCTGGCCCCAGCGCCGCGCAAGGTGTCCCGCAACCCGGGGTACCCCGAGCGCCCCGCTCGTCGGGGCTGAGGAGATTGAACAGTCACTATGGAGCAACGCATTCTGCTAATCGAGGACAACCCGGATATTACCCGCGTGGTGCAGTACGAGCTGGAACAGGCCGGGTACCGCGTACTGGCCGCCCCGGACGGCGTGACCGGCCTGACAGCCGCGCGCGAACACAGCCCCGACCTGGTCATCCTGGACCTGGGCCTGCCCGACTTCGACGGCGCGGAGATTGCCCGGCGCCTGCGCAAGACCAGCAGCGTGCCCATCATCATCCTGACAGCCATGGACGCCGTGGACCGCAAGGTCAACCTGCTGGAAGCCGGCGCGGACGACTACATGACCAAACCCTTCCACCCGGAAGAACTCGTGGCGCGCGTGAAGGTGCAGCTGCGCCACCAGCAGCACGGCGAGGTCATCAGCATCGGGCCGCTGGAAATCCACCCGCAGAAGCGCCTGTGCCACTACAACGGGCACGAGGTGCGGCTGTCCCCCAAGGAGTTCGACCTGCTGACCTTCCTGGCCCGTCAGCCCGGCCGCGTGTACTCTCGCCAGGAGATCGAACGCGAGGTCTGGAACGGCGAGCTGCCCAGCAACAGCAACGTCGTGGACGTGCACATGGCGAACATGCGCGCCAAGCTGCGCGACCTCGACGGGTACGGCATCATTCGCACCGTGCGCGGCATCGGGTACGCCCTGAAAACCCCCTGAACCGCAGCACAGACGGCGGACGCTCCAGCTGAGGCGTCCGCCGTGTCGTCTGTCCCCTCAGCGGCCCTGGAGGTACAGGAATGCCTCGGGCAGCGCCTCGCGCCACGTCACCCAGTTGTGCCCGCTGGGGTACTCCCGGTACTGGTGATCCAGCCCCAGGTCCGCGAACAGGCCCGCCATGCGGCGGTTCGGGCCGGTCAGCCACTCCAGCGTCCCGGTATCCAGGCTGGTCGTCAGGTGCGTGGGCGGGTTCGCGCGCAGTTCGTCCAGCAGCCACTCGCCCGCCGTGGTCGTGTCGATCACGCCCTCTCGCGTCGCGCCGGGCCGCGCGATGAACGCCCCACTGTGACTCGCCACCCGGGCGAACAGCTCCGGGTGGCGCGCCCCCAGGAACAGGCTGGTCAGGCCGCCCAGACTCGCGCCCCACAGGCCCCGCACGGACGCCTCCACCAGTTCACCCTCCACGCGCGGCATCACCTCGGTCGTCAGGAAGTCCAGGTACCGGGGGTTCAGGTAGTACTCCTCGTTCCGGTCCCCCGGTTCCACGAACACCAGCGCGGCGCCCGGCGCCAGCCCGGCCTCTGCGGCGCGGTCCATCACGTCCCCCAGCTTCCCGGTGCGGTAGAACGCCACGCCGTCCTGCACGTAGTACACCGGCAGCGGCCCGCCCGCGTACCCGTGCGGGGTGTACACGATCACCCGCCGCGTCCCGGGGAATACCGTACCCTCCCAGGTCAGGCGGTGCGCCGTGCCCTTCAGGGTCGCGTCGGGCATCTGCCACAGCGGGTGCCGCGCGTACGCGCCCACCACCGCCGCGCGCGGGTACGGCCACCACGGATTCAGGGACCGCTGCGCGTTGTCCGGGTCCGCGAACGCCTCACCCGCGGCGTCCACCCACGCGTACTCCACCCACGCCCCCCGCGGCAACCGCAACCGCAGCGGCACGCCGTCCACCACGGGAATCGGTTCGCGCTTGCGCCAGTCCGTCACGTCCCCGATCAAGCCCACCGCGCCCGCCGGAGGCGAGAACGTCACCCACTGCCCATCCACCGAAACAGCCATGCCCGCAAGTGTACGGCCGGGTGAGGCTGGGCAGTGGAGTGTCGCTCGTGCAGTGGGCGTGGCCTAGAGGCTGGCCGGAGAGACCTGTTGGATCACCTGAGCGTGGGCGGGCGTGCAGGTCACGCCCGCCCACGCTCTGCCTCCCGGTGCTTACTCGCTGCGGTCGGGCGCGGCAGGCGTCACGAGGCCCTGCGTGCTGCTGTAGCTGCGGTACTGGTCACGCAGTTCGCGCTTGAGGATCTTGCCGGTCGCGCCGATGGGAATGCTGTCGGTCACGACGGTCGCGTCGGGCAGCCACCACTTCGCGAAGCGGGGCGCGATGAAGCTGATCAGTTCGTCGTGCGTGACGCTCTGGCCGGGCTTGGGCGTCACGACCGCCAGGGGCCGCTCGTCCCACTTGGGGTCGTCCATGGCGATCACGGCGCACAGGTTCACGGCCGGGTGGGCCATGATCGCGTTTTCCAGGTCCACGGAGCTGATCCACTCGCCGCCACTCTTGATGAGGTCCTTGGCACGGTCCTGGATGTGCATGTACCCGCGCTCGTCCAGCGTGGCGATGTCGCCCGTGTCGAACCACTGCTGGCCGTCCAGGTCGAAGAAGTTGCTCTGGCCCTCGCCCTTGAAGTAGCTGCTGGCCACCCACGGCCCACGGATGATCAGGCGGCCCATGGTCTTCCCGTCATGCGGTAGGCGCGCGCCCTGGTCGTCCAGGACGTCCAGCTCGATCAGCGGGACGGTGCGGCCCTGCTTGGCGCGCAGGGTGAAGCCCTCGTCGCTGGTGGGGTCCACGCCGTACGGGACGCCGCTGGCGGTGCCCAGCGGGTGGGTCTCGGTCATGCCCCAGGCCTGGAGCAGCGCCAGGTTGTGGCGGGTCTGGAAGGCGCGGATCATCGCCTCGGGCGCGGCGCTGCCCCCCACGATCAGGCGCTCCAGGCCGCCAAGCTGGTACGGCTCCCCGGCCTGCGCGGCGCGGTCCAGTTCGGCCAGCAGGCCCATCCAGATGGTGGGCACGCCCGCCGTGATCGTCACCTCCTCGTCCTGGAGGAGCGTGGCGACGCTGCGGCCGTCCGCGAACACCCCGGCGTACACCTGCTTGGCGCCGTACATGGCGCAGGTGTACGGCAGGCCCCAGGCGTTCACGTGGAACATCGGCACGATCGGCAGGACACTGTCGGCCTCGCCGACGTTCAGGGCGTCCTTCGGGGCGCTGGCCAGCGAGTGCAGCACCGTGCTGCGGTGCGTGTACACGACACCCTTGGGGTTGCCGGTGGTGCCGCTCGTGTAGCACATGGCGGCCGCGTCCCGCTCGTCCAGGTCGGGGTAGCGGGCCAGGGGCCCGCTCTCCTGCACGAAGGTGTCGTAATCGTGCACGCCGGGCAGCGGGATGGGCTGCGGCGTGGGGCCCAGCACGAAGATGTGCTCCAGGTGCGGGCAGCCGGCCCTGATGGTGGGGATCATCGCGGCGAACACGTTCTCGATCAGCAGGACCCGGTCCTCGGCGTGATTCAGGATCCAGCAGATCTGCTCCGGGTGCAGGCGGATGTTCACGGTGTGCAGCACCAGCCCCGCGCTGGGCACGCCCAGGTACGCCTCCAGGTGCCGGAAGGAGTTCACAGCCAGCGTCGCCACGCGGTCACCCTTCGTGAGGCCCAGGCCCAGCAGGCCCCCCGCGAGGCGCTGGGCGCGGTCGGCGACCTGCCCGTACGTCGTGCGGTGCTTGTGCGGCACGGGGTTGCCGTGCTCGTCCCGTCCGGCCACGAGGAGGCTGACGACCTCGCGCCCGGCGTACTGCGTGCGGATGCGTTCCAGAATGGTCGGCACGGTCAGTTGAACGTCCATCATGTTGCCCTGCATGAACACCTCCGTGATGAGCCCTGGGCGCGGTGACGGTTCACCGCCGGGCCCACCGGTTCACTGTGAATGCCGGAAGTATAGAAAAAATTGAACCCGGATCAGTCAGCCGGGGCACGCACCTCCAGCGCGGCCCGCGGCGCGCTCAGGTGAGGGAGCGGTCCTGGCCCAGCAGGTACAGTTCCAGGATCTGCACGGCGGCCGCCTCGTCCTCGTCCTGCGCGCCTAGGTCGCGGGCGCGGCGGGTGGTGAAGCGCTCATCCTGGTAGATCACGCGGTAGCCCTTCTCGGTCAGGACCCGCCCGAAGGCCTGCACGCGGTCCGCGCTGGGACTCTGGGCGCCGTCGGTCCGCAGCGGCAACCCCAGCACGAGCTGCTGCGCGCCGGTCTCCTCGACTTTCAGGCGCACGGCCTTCAGGTCCAGCGGCAGGCGCTTGCGGTCCACGCTGCCACGCCCGAACGCCAGTCGCCCGGTGCTGACCGCGAAGCCGATGCGGTGCTTGCTGACGTCCAGCGCCAGCGTGGTCGGCAGCGGATCGGGGGTGGGGACGCTCATGCGCCGGAGTGTAGCAGCCCCCAGCGGGGCCAAACGCGCGTTAGGCTGGTGGGCATGAGCGAAGCCGTGATCACCGAAACCACCCAGGCCGGGGTGCGCACCCTGACCCTGAACCGCCCGGACAAACTGAACGCCGCGAACGACGCCCTGCTGCTCGCACTGACGGACGCCCTGCGCCGCGCCGACACGGAAGACAACGTGCGCGTGGTCGTCATCACCGGCGCCGGGCGGGGCTTCTGCGCCGGGCAGGACCTGGGCGACGTGTCGGGCCGCGACATGACCTTTACCGAGCACCTGAACCACACCTACAACCCCCTGATCCGCACCATCCGCACCCTGAGTAAACCCGTGATCAGCGCCGTGAACGGCGTCGCGGCGGGCGCCGGGGCCAGCCTCGCCCTGGCCGGGGACCTGCGGCTCTGGGCGCAGTCGGCCAGCCTGATCGAGGTGTTCTCGAACATCGCCCTGGTGCCGGATTCGGGCAGCACGTGGTTCCTGCCGCGCCTCGTGGGGTACCACCGCGCTTTTGAACTCATGGCGCTCGCCGAACGCGTCCGGTCCGAGGACGCCCTGCGCCTGGGCCTGTGCGAGCAGGTGTTCCCCGACGAGACCTTCCGGGCGGACGTGCAGGCCTACGCCGAGCGGCTCGCGGCGCGCCCCGCGAACGCCCTGAAACTCACGAAGCAGGCGCTGGTGTTCGCGCAGACCCACACGCTGGACGAGGCGCTGGATCAGGAGGCCGCCCTGCAACAGATTGCCGGTGATCACTGGGAGCACGAGGAAGGCGTCACGGCCTTTAAGGAGAAGCGCCCCGCCCAGTTCATCCGCGGCGCCCAGTAAAAGCGGGACAGGAACGCGGGCCGCTCTGATCGGCGGCCCGCGCTTGCTTTCCGGGGATTATTTATCCAGCGGGTCGGGGTTGCGGCTGGCGGCCTTGCCTTCCTCGATCATGTTGTCGTGGCGGAAGACCTTGTCGCGCTCGGCTTCCAGGGCCACGCCCGCGCGGTCGTCACCGGGGACCAGTCGCTCGTCGCTGTGCTGCATGGTCGGGTCGGGCGAGGTGGGCGTCCTGGCGGGGCGCTGGTCGGGCGTCTGGTCAGCGGGCGTGCGGTAGGGGTCGTTGTCAGGCATGCGGGCCTCCTGGCCGGGGTGGGGGACACTGGCGGGCACGGTGGGTTCCGCGCGGGGCGTCTGGGCTGGGCTGGACGTGAACGCCGGGCTGTTGGACGCGGCGGTGGCCGTTACGCCCGTGGCCGCCGGGGCTGCGCTTGACAGGTCGCTGCCGACCGGCGCGGTTGAGGCGGTTCCGCCGGGTTCGTCCTCGTGCTCGCCGAGTTCCTCGATCAGGCGTTCGCGGGCCTTGATCTCCTCCTCGACGCGGCGGATGTCCTCCTGCACGCCACCCAGGACGTCGTGGTCCGCACCCGCGTGGTAGGAGCGGCCCAGGCGGCCGTACAGGGCGTCGAGTTCGCGGCTGAGACTGAAGATCTCCACGCGCAGCCGCGTGGCGGACGCGACCTCCTCGCCCCGGCGCTGCATGCGCTCCGCTCCGCGCTTGACGGTGTTCAGGATGTTGTCCAGCATGCCCTCAGTGTGCACGGCGCAGCCCGCGGGGGCGTGAGGCGCAGCTTAGGGGAACCCTGGGTGTCCCTCCACCTTCTGCCAACCTGCGCGTTGCTACAGTGACCTCACCATGAACGCTGCCGAGACCAGAGCGCTGCTGAGCGCGCTGCGCGCCGCCCACGCCCGGGGCCAGCGCGCCGCGATCGCCACCGTGGTGGGCGTGCGCGGCAGCGCCTACCGCCGCGAGGGCACCCGCATGCTCGTCCTTGATGACGGCGCGCAGGTGTGCATGCTCTCCGGCGGCTGCCTGGAAGCCGAGGTGGTCGAGGTCGCGCTGGAGGTCATCCGCACCGGCCAGAGCGCCCTGACGCACTACGACCTTTCCGAGGACGCCACCTGGGGCCTGGGCATCGGCTGCGGGGGCAGCGTGGACGTCCGCGTGGAACGCGTGGACCCGGAGGACCCGGTCACGGCGGCGTGGCTCGCGGCGCTGGAGGCCGGGGAGAAGGCCGCGCTGATCGTGCCCCTGGGCCCCGGCGCGGGGCGGCTGCTGGTCACCCCGGAAGGGGAGGCCCTGGGGGACCTGCGGGCCGACCTGCGGCCCTTCGCGCTGGCCGCCGCCCGCGAACGTCTGACGCACCTGGAGCCGCGCGCCGCGACCCTCGCGGCCCCGGACGGCACGCCCGTGTTCGTGGACGTCAGCACGCCCCCGCCGCAGCTCGTGCTGTATGGCGCGGGCCACGACGCGATGCCCCTGGCCTCTCAGGCGCACGCGCTGGGCTACGACGTGCACGTCATTGACCCGCGCGGCGCGTACCTCACGCCCGGCCGCTTCCCCGGCGCCACCCTGCACGCCCTGACGCCCGAGGAACTGGGCGCGTTCATGCCGGGCGAGCGGGCGCACCTGATCGTCATGAACCACCACATCGACCGCGACCGGGTGTGCCTCGCGCACGCGCTGCACTCCGGCGCGCCGTACGTGGGCGTCCTGGGCCCCCGCAGCCGCGCGCTGGACCTGCTGACTGCCCTGGAAGAGGAGGGGGTGACCTTCACGCCCGATCAGCTGGCCCGCCTGCGCTCCCCGATCGGCCTGCGCCTGGGGGCCGAGGCGCCCGAGGAGGTCGCGCTGAGCATCCTGGCGGAACTCATGGCGTGGCGGCGCGGCTACGACGGGTCGTTCCTCAGCGGGCACGCGGGCCGCATTCACCACGAGCCCACCCACCCGGTCACGCCGCCCCTGGAACCGGAACCCGTCACCGGCGCGGGAACGTCCCCCACGCGGTAAACGCTGCGCGCTGGGGGCACCTGCTGTACTGCGGCATGACCCGCCACGCCGACGAAACCACCCCGGAGCTGTCCACGCCGGACCTGCCCACCGAGGACCTGCCGGTCACGGATCTCAGCGACCTGCGGCCCGACGCGCCCATCCTCTCGCCCCTCTGGCGCGAGTTCGGTGGCCGCCCCCGCTTCAACGGTCCCGCCGTGACCCTGCGCGTGCCCGGCCACAACCCGCTGGTGCGTGAGGCGCTCGCGGAACCCGGCGCGGGCCGCGTGCTGGTCGTGGACGGCGGCGGGAACCTGACGTGCGCGCTGCTGGGCGGTGAACTGGGCGAACTGGCCGCCGCGAACGGTTGGTCGGGCGTGATCGTGAACGGCTGCGTGCGCGACATCAGTGAACTGGCCCAGCTGAACCTCGGCGTGCGCGCCCTGGCCGCCCACCCGCGCCGCAGCGGCAGGGAACGCCTGGGCGACCGGGACGTGCCGGTCACCTTCGGGGGCGTCACCATTCACCCGGGCGCCGCGGTGCACGCCGACGAGGACGGCATCCTGATCCTCCCCGTCTGAACGCCGCCGAAGGGAGGGACACCCTGGGGCGCGCCACGCGGTACGCTGCCCCCATGACGGCCCCCGACCCCACGCCAGCCGCCACGCCACGCCGCCGCCCGCTGTGGGTGGCCGCCGGGTTCCTGATGACCGGCCTGGGTGTCCTGGGCCTGCTCCTCCCTGGTTTTCCCGGCACCGTGTGGTTCGTCCTGGCGGCCGCCGCGTTCTCCAGGGGTGACCCGCGCTGGGAGGCGTGGCTGCTGTCCCGGCCGGTCATCGGGGCGCTGGTGCGCGATTACCGCGCGGGGCTGGGCATGCCGCTGCGCGCCAAGTGGATCGCCTGCGCGTGCATCGTGGTGGCGGTGGCGTTCAGCGTGGGCCGCATCCCCGCCCTGATCGGGCAGATCGCGTGGGTCCTGGTCGGGCTGGCGGGCGTCGCGTACATCACAATGAAGATTCCCACCCGGCGCGCCCAGGAACCGGGCGCGTAGACTCCACGCATGCTTCAGGGTGTCCTTGCCCGGCTGGATGACGCCGGGAACCACGTGCCGCGTTTTACCGCGCCCCGCTGCCTGCTCGAGCGGCAGGCGGTGGGCGGCTGCGACGCCTGCCACACCACCTGCCCCCACGCGGCCATCACGCTTGGCATGGTGGGCAGCAGCGTCCAGATCGACCCCGACCTGTGCACCGGCTGCGGCCTGTGCGTGCAGGTGTGCCCCAGCGGCGCGCTGGAATACAACCTCGAACCCGCCATGCAGAGCGTGCGCGACCAGCAGGACCCGGCCGCCCGCGCCACGCCTGACGCCAGCCTCACCTGCTCGCGCAGCGGCGCTGGCGGCCCCAGCCTGACGTGCCTGGGCCGCGTCACGCCCGCGCTGCTCTCCGCCGCCGGCGCGTGGGGCGCACCCCTGACCCTCATTCACGGGGACTGCGCCGGATGCCCGGTCGGGGCGCCCGACGTACCACAGCGGCTGGCGCGTGTGCTGGACACCGCGCAGGAACTGCGGGCGCCCACAGGTCAACCCGCGCAGGTCACCATCCGCCCCGCCACGCCGGAGGACACCAGCCGCTCCCTGACCGTCTCGCGGCGCAGCGCCTTCGGGGCCCTGTTCCGCGCAGGCAAGCAGCACCTCGCGCAGAGCATCCCCGACAGTCCCCTGCCCTTCGTGGACTGGAGTGTCCCCGAGGACCGCACGCCCCAGGAGTGGACGTGGCGCGAACGCAGCCTCAGGCCCACGCCCCCGGAGGACGCCGCGGTGCTCTGGCCCGCGCCCCTCGTGGACGACACATGCATCGACTGCCCCGTCTGCGCCAACGTGTGCCCCACCGGCGCCATCACCCGCGACCTGCAACCCGACGGGGGCGTGCAACTCCTTCTGAACCTGGGCGCCTGCACCGGCTGCATGGCCTGCCTGCACTCCTGCCCGCCCCAGGCCATCCACGCGCAGACCCACTGGCGGCCCGCCGCGTTCCGCGCGCCCCTACTGCTGCGCGAGAGCGACACGGTCATGTAACCACAGGGGAGAGGGCCCCCGCGCCGTTCAGGCAGGACGCCGCCCCTCACGTCGAGGGGCGGCGTTCCCGGTCGGGCAGGTCAGTCGGCGGCGGGGACCAGTTCAGGCTCGCGCTGCATGACGTCCGCCCCCAGGCCCTGCAGGCGCTCGGCCAGACGCTCGTACCCGCGGTTGAGGTACTGCACGCCGTCAATCACCGTGTCGCCCTCGCAGGTCAGGCCCGCGATGAACAGCGCCGCGCCGGCCCGCAGGTCGGCGGCCTTCACGGGTGCGGAGCGCAGCGCGCCCCCCTGGATGATCTGCGTGTACCCGCTGACCGTGATGGTCGCGCCCATGCGGTGCAGTTCCGCCACGTGCGTCAGACGGTCAGGGTACACCGGGTCCTGCACGACGCTGGTGCCGGGAATCGTGGCAAGCAGCGCGCTCATCTGCGGCTGCAGGTCCGTGGGGAAGCCTGGGTAGCTCTGGGTGGTGATGTTCACGGGCTTCAGTTCGCGGTTCGTGGCGTCCACCGTCACGCTCTGCCCATCCTCGGTGATGTCCGCGCCGACTTCCTGCAACTTGCCGATCACGGCGCGCAGGTGGTCCGGGCGGACGTTGTGGATGGTGAAGCGGCTGCGCGTGGCGGCGGCCAGCATCATGAACGTCCCAGCCTCGATACGGTCGGGAATCACGCGGTACTCGCCGCCGCGCAGGGCGGGCACGCCCCGGACAGTCAGGGTGTGGGTGCCGGCACCCTGAATGTCGGCGCCCAGGTGATTGAGGAACTCGATGAGTTCCACGACATCCGTGTCGATGCTGGCGTTCTCCAGCGTGACCACGCCGTCCCCGAGGGTGGCGGCCAGCAGGGCGTTGTGCGTGCCGCCCACGGTGAGCAGTTCAAAGATGAAGTGCCCGCTGAGGCTGCCGCTGCGTTTCGCGTCGAAGTTGCCGTTGTCCTCGGTGACGTCCACGCCCAGGGCGCGCAGGGCCTTGACGTGCTGATCGACCGGGCGGGGGCCCCAGGCGCAGCCGCCGGGCATGGACACGGTCGCCTGTCCGGCGCGGGCCAGGATGGCGCCCATGACGATGAAACTGGCGCGCATCTTGCTGACCAGCGCGTAGGGGGCGTCGGTGTGCAGGATCTCCGGGGTGTGCAACTCCAGGCTGTTCGGGCCAACCCAGGCGTGATGGGTGCCCAGGTGCGCCATGAGTTCCAGGATGGTCAGGACGTCGCTCAGGCGGGGAATGCCGTGCAGCGTGACTTTCTCGCGGGTCAGCAGGGTGGCGACAATGACGGGCAGCGCGGCGTTCTTGCTGCCCTGGACGGTGATCTGGCCGCTGAGGGGGCGGCCACCCTGGACGTGCAGTGGGGTCAGGTGCATCAGATTTCCTTTCGACGGTCGGGCCGTGCGTGGCTCGCCGGGGGGGTCAGAGTGGTCGGCCGGACAACGCGCGGCATGGGTGCATGTTACACATCTTGCTCACCCATCGTCCACACTGACCATACAGATGATGCCAGCCTGTGGGATGAGCTCACCTGAGGGAAAACAGTCACATCCAGCTCATGTTGTTGAGCTGTGTCGTGCGTGGTAGGCTGCCCCCACGGACTGCGGCCCCCGCCCCCTCACACGCGTGCGGCGCGGTCCCTTTTCAGGAGAGGCATGCCCAAGAAGGAACGCAAACGGCTGCAAGTGGTGATCAGCGATGAACAGGACGCCCTGCTCACCCGCACCGCCTACGAACTGTCCAGCCCTGAACGTCTGATCAGCAAAAGCGAGGTCGTGCGCCTGGCCATCGAGAAGATCGCCCGCGAACTGGGCGAAGGCGAGAACCTCGAACAGTACCGCGCCATCCTCGACCACGAAGCCGTCGCCGACGAAGCCTGAGTACACGCCCCCAGCCCGGAGCCCAACACAGACACCCGGCCGGGACGCCGACCGCAGACCGGCCGGGCGCCTCTATGGAGAGGACCGGCCTGTCAGCACCTGATGACCCGCCGGGTCAGTGGCCTGGCGCGAAGGCCGTCACGGGGGTCAGCACCCGCCGGGCCCCCACGTAGCGGGGCGCCCAGTACCGGTCGGCATGCAGCCGGTCCACCGTCACCCGCCCCTGGTACGAGTTCGCACTGATGAACTGATCGTCGCCCAGGTAGATGCCCACGTGCGACACCTTCCCGCTGCCCTCGGTGTCGAAGAAGACCAGGTCGCCCGGCTCCAGCGCGTCGGTCTCCACAGGCTGTCCCGCCCTGGCCTGCTCGGCACTCGTGCGCGGCAGGTTCACGCCCAGCGGCGTGAACACCTGGAGCACCAGGCCGCTGCAATCCGTGCCGCTGCGCGTGACGCCGCCCAGCACGTATGGCGTGTTCAGCAGATTCAGCGCGGCATTCCGCCAGTCCGGCAGCGGCGTGGCGGGCGCGGTCACGCCCTGCGGGCCGCCGGGGTGCGGCGCAGGCATGGGCCGCCCCGGCTGCAGGCTGGGCAGCTGCTGCGCCGGGTTCAGAGGCTGGAATGGGGAATCCACCCGTCCAGTGGGGACCGGCGCGGCGGTCAGGGCGGGCGTGGACAGGACCGCCGCACCAGCGCTGGGCCCGGCGGGGAGCGCCGCGCCGGGCGGCAGGGTCAGCATCTGCCCGACCTTCAGCACCGTGCCCGTGGGCAGTGTGCTGGCGGTCAGCAGGGCCTCCACGGTCACGTTGAACCGGCGGGCCAGGGCGTACAGCGTGTCGCCCGGCTGCACCTGATAGGTCGTGGGTACCACGCGCAGGGTCAGCACCTGCCCCACTTTCAGGTCCGCGCTGCTCAGGTGATTCAGGGCCAGCAGGTCCGCGACGCTCAGGCCCGCGCGGCGCGCCAGGCTGAAGGCGGTATCGCCGGGCTGCACGGTGACAGAGGACGGCCCGTCCGCGGCGGCGGCTGGCCCTGAGCTGCTGGGTTCCGTGAAGACCGCCTGAGCGTGCGCGCCACCCACGAGGAGTGCGCCGAGCAGCAGAAAGGCGGGCAGGAACCGGGCTTCAGGCATGGGATCAGTCGCTTCACCGTGAGAGAGCAGTGAAGGAAGTGTGGGACTCCGCGCACCGTAACACGCCCCCTGCCACACTGCAAGAACACCCGCCGGGCCCCGGGGTCCCGCCAGTGGGAACGCCCACACGGACCGCGCCCCCTGCGGGCGTATGGTGGGCGGGTGATTGCCCGCTCCCGCGCGTGGGGCTCGCGCACCTTCAGCGCCCTGCGCCACCCCCATTACCACCGCTACTGGTTCTCGCAGCTGCTGTCCCTGGTCGGCTCCTGGATGCAGGCGACGGCGCAGCAGTACCTCGTGCTGGAACTCTCGGGCGGCAGCAGCGCCGCGCTGGGCTGGGTCACGGTCGCGCAGTTCATGCCCAGCCTGCTGCTCTCCCTGTTCGCCGGGGCGGTCATTGACCGCGTGCCGCGCCGCCGCGTGCTGCTCGCCACGCAGCTGACCCTGCTGGGCACCGCCACCGCACTGGCCGTCACCACGCACCTGGGCGTCGTGACCCTGCCGCTGGTCATGCTGATCGCGTTCGTCAGCGGCACCGCGAACGCCTTCGACATGCCTGCCCGGCAGAGCATGGTCGTGGATTTCGTCCCTAAGAGTGACGTGCCGAACGCCGTGGCCCTGAACAGCCTGTCCTTCAACGTCAGCCGTACCCTGGGGCAGGCGCTGTTCGGCGTGGTGGCCGCGCTGGGCGTCAGCCTGCTCGCGGGGGGCAACGCCGAGAACATCTCGCGGCTGGCGCTGCCCTTCTACCTGAACGTCGCGTCCTTTTTCGTGGTGCTGTACGTGATCGCCACGCTGCCCTTCCCCGAGCGGGATTTTGGTCCGCGCGGCAGCATGCTCGGCGACGTGAAAGAAGGCTTGCGGTACGTGCGCGCCACGCCCGCCGTGCGGAACGTCATGCTGCTCGTGGGCGCCCTGAGCCTCACTATCGTCAACTTCAACGTGATCATTCCCTACTACGCCCGGGTGGTCTTTGGCGCGCGCGAGGCGACCTTCGGCGCGCTGTCCGCCGCGTTCGGCATCGGCGCGATGGCTGGCGCACTCTGGCAGGCCAGCAAGCCCAATCCGCTGCGTAACCTGCGGGTCGGCGCGCTCATCCTGATCGTCAGCGCGGCCCTGCTGGCCCTCACGCCCGGCCCCACCCTGGCCTTCCCGGTCCTGGCCGCCTGCGGCTTCGGCATGCTCAGCCTGCTGGTCAGCGCCAACAGCACCGTTCAGCTCACCATTCCCGACCAGCTGCGCGGCCGGGTCATGAGCCTGTACTCCTTCGTGCTGGTCGGCATGGGCCCACCCGGCGCGCTGATCGCCAGTACCCTGATCAGCCGCGACTGGCTCCTGGGGCCCCGCATCGGCCTGATCACCCTGGCAGCCCTGGGCCTGATCGCCGTGCTGCTTCTCTGGACCCGCCTGCCCCGGACCCTGACCCGCCCCGCCGGGGACGACTGAGGGCCTGAACCCCACGTGCCCACACCGGACAGCCGCCGCGCGGGCTCACGCGGCCGTCCGCCGGACCGGAACCCTGAACGCGGTGTAAGCGCCAGGTCCGGCAGGAGGCTGGTATCCTGCCCGCATGGCTTCAGACCGCAATCCTGACCAATCGCACGCCCTCACCTGGGCGCTGATCGTGATTGCCCTGGGCGCGATCATCGGGATTGGCACCGCTGCCGCCCTGCTGGCCCGCAAGGACCGCCCGCTGCCCGACGATCCCGACGCGCCCCTGTTCATCTGAACGCGGCGCCACCCAGCACGCCCGTGGGGCACCACCTCAGTCCAGAGGGGTGCCCCACGCGGCTGAACGCGCTCAGAACGGCCAGATGCGCGGAATGATCAGCAGGGACACCACGAACGTCACCGCAGTCAGGCCCGCCCCCACCCGCACGAAGTCCAGGAAGGTGTAGCGCCCCGGGCCGTACACCAGCATGCACGACGGTTCCAGCGGCGTCACGAACGAGTTGCTGGCCGCGACCGTGATCCCGATGATGAACGGCCGCGGATCGTAGCCCAGCGCCTTGGCCGTGCCGATGGCCAGCGGCAGCATGACCAGCGCCGCTGCCTGGTTGCTCATGGGCTGGGTCAGCGCGACCGTCACGAGGAACAGCGCGCCCAGCAGCCCGTAGGGCCCCAGGGGTTCCAGCACGCCCGACAGCGCGCCCGTCAGGACCTTCGCCGCGCCGGTCGCCTCGAACGCCGTGCCGAAGGCCAGCATGCAGGCCACCAGCACGATCACCGGCCACTCGACCGCCCCGTACGCCTCCTCGGGGGTGATCAGGCGCAGCGCGAGACTCAGGGCCACGGCGACCACGACCGCCACGCCCAGCGGCACGACGCCCAGGCCGCCCAGCAGCACCGCGCCTGCGAACAGCAGCACGGCCAGCGGGGCGCGCTTCAGGTCGCTCTGGCGTTCGGTCAGGTCGCCCAGCACGACCAGATGGTCGCCCAGCGCGTCGATGCGCTCGGCGCCGCCCTGCACGAGCAGCACGTCACCCACCTGCACCCGCAGGCGGCCCAGCCGCTCGACCTGCCGCGCTCGGCGGTGCAGGGCCAGCACGGACGCCCCGTACCGCTCGCGGAAGCGCGCCTCGCGCAGCGTGCGGCCCAGCAGCGGCGAGCCGGGCATCACGACCACCTCGACCAGCCGCACGTCCCCGCCGGTCTGGAGTTTCTGCTCGCTCTTGCTGACGATGCCCAGCGTGTTCTTCCCGGCCAGGATGCGCTCGGTGGGCCCCTCGACGGTCAGGGTGTCGCCCTCCAGCAGGCGGAAGCTGGCGGGCGGGGCGTACACGGTGTCCTCGCCGCGGCGCACCGCCACGACGGTCAGGCCGTGATCGCGGCCCAGCCCGCTCTCGCGCAGCGTGACGCCCTCCAGCGTGCTGCCGGGCGCGACCGTCAGGTCGGCGAGGTACGCGCGCAGCGAGTCCTCCAGTTGCGCGTCCCGCGCGGGCAGCAGGCGCGGCGCGACGAAGAACAGGTACGCCAGCCCCACGATCGCCACCGGGACGCCCACCCAGGCCAGTTCGAAGAAGCCCAGCGGCTTCTGGCCCGTGGCGGGCAGCGCGCCGGACACCACGAGGTTCGTGCTCGTGCCGATCAGGGTGATCGTGCCGCCCAGGATGCTCGCAAAGGCCAGGGGCATCAGCGCGCGGCTGGCGGGAATGCCCGCGCGCCGCGCCATGCCCGCCACGACCGGCAGGAACACGGCGGTGGTGGCGGTGTTGCTCGTGAAAGCGCTGACGCCCGCCACGGTGCCCAGCAGCGCCCGCAGGGTACCCGTCGCGCTGCGCGAGCGGCGGGCCAGCGCCGCGCCGATCCACTCGATCACCCCGGCGCGCAGCAGCACCCGCGTCAGGATGAACAGCGACGCCAGCGTCAGTACCGTGTCACTGCCGAAGCCCGCGAAGGCTTCCTTGGGCTTCAGCAGTCCGAAGAGCAGCAGCGCCGAGAGCAGGCCCAGCGCCGTGACGTCCACCGGCAGCCACTCGGTGGCGAACAGGACGAGCGCGACGACGAACAGAATCAGGATCAGCGTGACGGGATCCACGTCAGCGCCCCCGCAGGCGGGACGGGCGGGGCGGACAGGGCAGAGGAGTCATTGGCCCCGATCATGCGGGCCACTGCGGGTGACCCGCGTGAAGGTCTCTTTAATCCGCCTTGGCCGCGCCCAGCGCCAGCCGCGTCAGCGCGCCCCGCAGGACCGCCACCGCGCGGTCGTACTCGGCCAGATCCAGCCGCTCCTCGGGCGTGTGATCCAGCGCGCTGTCGCCCGGGCCGTATGCCAGGGTCGGGACAGGCCAGTGGGCGGCGACCACGTTCATGTCGCTCGTGCCGGTCTTCACCTTGAACACTGGACTCCCGCCCTGCTCGCGGATCGCCACGCGGAAGGCCCGCGTCAGCGCGTTGTCTTTCGGGTGCCGTACCGCCGTCTCGTGCCCCACGAAGGTCAGCTCCACACCCGCCAGATCGGCCAGTGCCGCGCGGATCTCGGCTTCGGCCTGCGCTGGACTCACACTGACCGGGAGGCGCAGCCCGAACGTCCCCCACGCCCGCTGGTGCAGCCCGTCCGTGCCCGCCCCCAGGTCCTGAATGGTGGCCTGCACGCCACCGAACACGCCGCCCGGCTCCCCGGCCCCCGCCGCCCAGGCGCGCACGCGGAACCACGCCTCGGTCAGGTCGTCCCCGGCGCTGCTGCCGTCCCCGGCGGTATGGAAATTCTCCTTCACCGCCTGCGCCTTCACGACCAGCCGCCCCTTGTACCCCAGGGTCAGGCCCTCCCAGGCGCTCGGCTCGCCGATCAGGACCACGTCCGGCTGCACGGCGGTGCGGATGTGCCGCGCGCCCCGGCTGCTGGGCGCCTCCTCCTCGGTCGCGCCGATCACCACGAAGCGCGCCGCCGCCAGCGCCTCGTCGGGCAGGGTCGCCACGGCCGCCATGAACGCGCACAGCGGCCCCTTGGCGTCCACGCTGCCGCGCCCATGCAGCACGCCCGCGTCGTCCACGTGCACGGGAATCTCGCCCGGCACGGTGTCCATGTGGCCCAGCAGCGCCACCGTCAGCGGCCCCTGCCCCCGCTCGCCCACCGCGTTCCCGGCCTCGTCCACGCGGGCCTCGAAACCGCGCGCAGCCATCCAGTCCCGCAGGAACGCCGCGACCTCACCCTCCTGCCCGGACAGCGAGGGAATCCCGACCGCGCCAATCAGCAGATCCCGGGCGTCCTGCACGGCCTTCACTGCGGGATCAGTCAACGTCCATCACTCCGGAGCCCTCGCCCGCAGCGAGGGCCAGGCTGATCAGCAGCCGCGCGATATCCGCCAGACCCACCAGCGCGACCGTACCCACGCCGCCCGCCAACAGCGTCCACAGGCCCGCCAGCCGCTCGCCGCCCGTGAACTGGAAGATCGCCAGGATCACCGCGCCCAGGAACAGCACCACGCCCAGCACCCGCAGGCGCCCGGGCAGCCCCGCGGCCAGGTCCGCCTGCCGCGCCAGCGCCGCCGCTGCACCCGCCGAGCCGCGCAGGGCCGGAACAGAGGGCGCTGGCGCCGCGGGGGCTGGGGTGGACAGCGTGGGTGCAGCCGATGATAGGGCCACCGGCGCCGGTGCAGCGGCCGTCCCCACGGGCGCCGCAGCGGCCGGACGCAGCTCAGCGGGTCGCTGCACCTCGGGGCCCTTCGGCTCGGCGGGCCGCGTGGGCGAGAACGCTGACGAGGAGATCACGACCGGGGTGGGCGCCGGCCGCTCCTGCACGGCCGGGGCGGGCGGCTCCACGTGCACCGGTGACTGAAGGACCTGCGGCTCGGGCTCCGGGGCGGCCCGCTCGGGCGTGGGCGCAGCTGGAGTAGAAGAGACGGGTGCCGGCCGGGCTGCCGTGGCCGGCGCCGAGGCGGGCGGAGCGAAGGTCTTCGGCGCGCCCGACTGCGGCAGCGGCGAGGCCGGCTGCTCCTTGGCGCGGGCGGTCGCGTCCCGCACGCCGCCGAAGAAGGTCTGCACCGCGCCGGGATCGAAACCCAGCAGGCTGGCACTCAGGGCCGTCCCTGCGGGCGTCTCGACGCGCAGCGTGCCCTCCTGATCACTGTGAATGCGGGTCAGGTCCCGCAGGGTCACGCGGCGCGTACCGCCGGCATCCTGGTACAGCAGCGTCTCTGGCGTCAGGATGAACAGGGCGTCCTCGCGCTCCAGGGCGCTCAGGGGGGCGGCGGTCAGTCCAAGGTCACGCAGGGTCTGCGCGGCGCGGTCACTGGGGCGTTGCGTCATGATCGGCTCCTTCCTCGGCGCGGCCGGGACCGTCCCGCGCGCCTCACTGCGTCACAGCATAGCGGGCGCCAGTGGCCCGCGCGGACCGGCGCGGCGCACCATGAAGGGACGACGGGCGCGCCTCTCACCCCCGCCGTCCGCGCCGCGGCCCACACTGAACCGCATGACCGACAACAGGTACGGGGACGCCCCCCTGGGCAAAAGCGTCGAGGAGATCGAGCAGGAGAGCGGCAACGTCGTGAACAGCCCCGTCCAGGGCGA
The DNA here is from genome assembly GCF_014647435.1 of Deinococcus radiotolerans. NCBI lineage: Bacteria > Thermotogati > Deinococcota > Deinococci > Deinococcales > Deinococcaceae > Deinococcus > Deinococcus radiotolerans. Next base: position 340,290 of record NZ_BMPE01000002.1, read on the forward strand.
GGCCCGGCGCGCCGAGGAGGCGCCCGTAGTGCCCGCCCTGGTCACCGGAACGGGCAGCGGCGTGATCGCTGCCGTGCGTCCCGACGCGCTCATCGAGTCCGGTGATAACGCCGACGATGGCCGCGCCCGCGAGAACCGCGACGCCAGCGAAGAGAGCTGAAGCCGTTCCTGCCAGCGCGGCCCAGGACAAGGTCCGGGCCGCGCCGCTTTTCTGGACGGCCCCACCCGGCGCGGCCGGGCACCCCGCTAAGCTGCGGGGCGTGACGAGTGCCGCCGACCCGACCCCCGTGACCACCGCCGCCCCCCGGGTGGGCGTGGTGATGGGCAGCCGCAGCGATTTCGAGACCATGGGGGGCGCACTGGACGTCCTGCGTGACATGGGCGTGGCCTACGAGGTGCGGGTGCTGTCCGCGCACCGCACCCCGGCGCTGCTGCCCACCTACGGCGCGCGCGCCGAGCGGCTGAATTTTGCGTGCATCATCGCGGGGGCGGGCGGCGCGGCGCACCTGCCGGGCATGCTGGCGGCGTTCACGCGCGTGCCGGTGCTGGGCGTGCCCGTGCAGTCCCGCGCCCTGTCGGGGCAGGACAGCCTGCTGAGCATCGTGCAGATGCCCGCCGGGGTCCCGGTCGCGACCTTCGCGATCGGCGCGGCCGGCGCAAAGAACGCCGCGCTGTTCGCCGCCGCCATGCTCGCCACAACCGACGAGGCGGTACGCGCCCGCCTGGACGCCTTCCGCGCCGCGCAGACGCAGAGCGTGCTGAACGCCCCGTTCTTCGACGGGCACCCCCAGGCGGGCGAGGCATGACCCCGCCTACATCCGGCACCACGCTGGGCCGCGACCTGACGCTGGGCATTCTGGGCGGCGGGCAGCTGGCGCAGATGCTCGCACTCGCCGCGCTGCCGCTGGGCGTGCGCGTGACCGTTTTGGAACCCGACGTGCAGGCCCCCGCGCGCCTGTGCGCCCGGCACCTGCACGCCCCGTACACCGACCTCGCCGGGCTGGACGAACTGGCCGCGTGCGACGCGGTCACGCTGGAATTTGAGAACATTCCCGTCGAGGCGCTGGCCGCGCTGGAGGGCCGCGTCCCCGTGCGCCCGGCGGGGTCGCTGCTGGCCCGCAGCAAGCACCGCGCCCGCGAGAAGCAGGCCCTGCGTGACGCCGGGGCCACCACCGCCCCTTTCGAGATCATCGAGACCGAGGGGGACCTGGACGGCGTCCTGGCGCGCGTGGGTGGGCGCGGCATCCTGAAGACCAGCGAACTCGGGTACGACGGCAAGGGACAGGCGCGCGTAAACACGGACGCCGAGCTGCACGCCGCGTGGGCCGATCTGGGCCGCGTGCCCTGCGTGCTGGAGGGCTTCGTGACCTTCGAGCGCGAGGTGAGCCTCGCCGTGGCGCGCACGCCCTCCGGGCAGGTGGCCTTCGGGCCGCTCGTGGAGAACGTGCACCGGGACGGCATCCTGCGCACCAGCGTGTACCCCGCCCACGTCCCGGACGGCACCGAGGCCCGCGCCCGCGAACTGGCCCGCGCCGTCGCGGACGCCTGGGCGCTGGAAGGCCTGATCACCCTGGAGTTCTTCCAGCTGCCCGGCGGGGACCTGCTGGTGAACGAGGTCGCGCCGCGCGTGCACAACAGCGGGCACCTCACGCAGGACGGCGGCGGCCTCAGCCAGTTCGAGGCGCAGGTGCGCGCCGTGCTCGACCTGCCGCTGAGCGACTGGGCGCCGCTGCATCCCACCGCCATGCTGAACGTCGTGGGCGTGGACGGCCCGGATGGGCAGCCTCTCAAACCAGACTGGGCCGCCATCGACGGGCTGGGCGGCACGCGCGTGCACCTGTACCACAAGGCCCACCGGCACGGGCGCAAGGTGGGTCACGTCAACCTCGTCGCGCCGGACCATGAAACCCTGCGCGCCAGACTGGCCAGCCTGGAACCCCTGGTTCCCTAAGCCCGCCGTAAAGGCAGGTCAGGATTCGCGTAACCTCGCCTCACAGCCCGTCAGGCGGCCCCGCCTACGCTGAGAAACGTGAAGCGGCTCCTGACCACCCTGACCCTCGCCCTGGTCGCCTCGGCCCACGCGGCCGAGTTCAAACTGATCCTAAAGGATGAGTCCAGCGTCATCCGCAAGGGCGAACTGAAGACCACGCCCATCGTGAAATCCTGGGTGGTGACCGCCGCAGGCGTGAAGGCGACCCGCAAGGTGAAGCGCCTGAGCACCACCATCACGCCCATCCTCGACCGGATGGAGAAAACCATCAACGCCCGCACACCCAGACCCGCCGTGTTCCGCAACGTCAGCGGCAGCTGGGTCGCCACCGACCAGACCGGCTGGACGCTGGACCGCGCCGCCACCAAGGCAAACCTCCTGAAAGCCATCCTGGCGGGCAAGGACACCGCGCAGGTTGAGGTCAAGCGCGCCGTGCCCTCCCGCAGCGTGAAACTCCTCGCTCAGCGGGGCGTCCTATGGCACGTCGCGGCAGGCAGCAGCAACTACGCGGGCAGCCCCGACTTCCGCGAGAAGAACATCCTGGTCGGCGCGAGCAAACTGGATAACTTCTTCATCGCGCCCGGCCACGAATTCAACTTCAACGAGGAGATCGGGCAGATCGACGCCAGCACCGGCTTCGTGAAGGGCTTCGTGATCAGCGGCGGCACCCTGAGCAAGGAGGACGGCGGCGGCATCTGCCAGGTCAGCACCACCATCTTCCGCGCGCTGTACCAGGCGGGCCTGCCCATCACCGAACGGCACGAACACAGCCACCGTGTGAAGTACTACGACCCCGTCGGGTTCGAGGCCACCGTGTACGCCCCCAGCAAGAACCTGCGCATGAAGAACGACACCGGCAAGCACCTGTTCATCCAGGCCGCCTGGGACACCCGCGCCAAAACTCTGCGCTTCGACGTGTTTGGCGCGAACACCGGCCGCACCGTGAACATCAGCAAGCCCGTCATCACCAACTTCAAGGCCCCCGCCAACCCCAGCTACACCCCAGACGACCGCGTGGCGCCCGGCGGCCGCCGCCTGCTCGACACGCCCATGCAGGGCATGACCAGCGTCCTGACCCGCACCATCAAGGCCAAGGGGAAGGTGATCAGCAAGGACACCCTCAAGAGCGTCTACCAGCCCTGGGGCGCGGTGTACGGCGTGAACCCCAAGGACAAGCGCCTGAAGTGAGGGCGGCCGGTGCAGAGGCGTCAGGACGAACGGGGCCCGCGTGATGCGGGCCCCTTCTGGGTCGGGCGGGCTTACTTCTCTCCGCGCAGCCAGGGGGTTGCCCAGCGCGTCACGGCCGGCATCACCAGATAGGTCATGAGCAGCACGACCACGATCATCTGCGGAATGGCGCGGATCGGCATCACGAGGTGACCCAGCCAGGGTTTCAGCGCCTCGCCGAACAGCCAGGACGTGCTGACGCTCACCGGGTACAGCGCCGCTAGGGTCAGCAGCGCCATCTTCCAGCGGGGCGGCTGGCGCAGGGTCGCGGCGGCGGGCGGCGTGAACCAGAAGTCCAGGCCCGGCTGCTTCTCGAAACTCACGTGCTCGTCCACCAGCGGCGCAATCCGGTCCAGCCACGCGGCCCGCTCCGGGGACAACTCCCACGCGGCCGCGCTGGTCAGGGAATCGAAGCGCGCCAGCAGGGTGTACTCCTGCTCACCCGGCGCGGGGCGGATCACGCCCGTCCCCCGGTGGCCGGGCAGGCGGGCCAGCAGCGCATTCGCCTCGGCGAGCAGCGCCTCGTACGTGGCCTCCTGCCCGGGGCGGATGCGGCGCCGGACGACCAGACTGACCGGATCGCTGGGCTGATGCCCCTCGAACTGAAGCTGTTCGCTCACGCGACTTCCGGGTCCGGCACGCGGCGCGGCCACGCGACCAGCGCGACGCCCGTGAGGATCACCGCCAGCGCCGCCCAGCCCAGCGGGCCCAGGTGCTCGCCGCCGAAACCCACGCCCAGCAGCACCGCCACGACCGGGTTCACGTACGCGTAGCTGGTCGCCAGGGCCGGGCGGGTGTGCGCCACGAGGTACATGTACGCGCTGTACGCCACGAGACTCCCGAACACCGTCAGGTACGCCAGCGCCCACAGGCTCGCGGCGCTGGGCGTGCCCCACCGCTCACCCATCAGGACGCTCAGGAGCAGGAGGATGCCGCCCCCGGTGAGCATCTCGGCCGCCGAGCCCATCAGGCCCTGCGGGAGGGGGAGGTGGCGGGACCACTGGCTGCCGAACGTCCAGCACAGCGGGGCGAGGATCAGCAGCAGCGCGGCCAGCGGCGTGGCGTGCAGCTCCCCGACGTTCAGCAGTGCAATCCCGATCAGGCCCACGCCGATGCCCAGCCACTCGCGCCCACCGGTCCGCTCGCCCCACAGCCGCGCGAACAGCGCCGCGAACAGCGGCGACACCGCGATCACCATGGCTGCCACGCTGCTGCTCGCGTCCCGCTCGGCCAACGTGACCAGCCCGGTGCCGCCCCCGAGCAGCAGGGTGCCCACGATGGCGCTGGACCCCCACTCGCGCGCGGTGGGCAGCGCCGCCCCCCGGAGTCGCAGGACGAGCAGCAGCAGCGCGCCCGCCAGCACGAAGCGCGCCGCGAGCATGCCCAGCGGCGGCAGCGTCTCGATGGCCACCTTGATGCCGAAGTACGTGCTGCCCCACACGACGTACACCAGTCCCAGGCACAGCAGCACCAGCGGCGTCAGCCGCGCGGCCGTGGTGGGCGCCGTCACGCTCACAGGCGGCTTTCGATGGCGCGGGCGTGCGCTTCGAGGCCCTCGGCGCGGGCCAGGGTCGCCCCGGCCGGGCCGATGCGGCGCAGCGCGCCCTCGTTCAGGCCCACCACCGAGATGATGTTCTGGAAGTCCCGCACGTTCACCGGGCTCATGAAGCGCGCCGTGCCGCCGGTCGGCATGACGTGACTGGGGCCCGCCACGTAGTCGCCCAGCGCCTCCATGCTCGCCTCGCCCACAAACACGCCCCCGGCGCGCTGCACGAGGCCCAGCAGGCTCCACGGATCGCGGGTCAGGAGGCACAGGTGTTCGGGGGCGTACAGGTTCGCCAGGTCCAGCGCTTCCTCCAGCGTGCCGGCCAGGATGACCTTCATGCGTGCCTGCACGCTGTCGCGCGCCCAGCCCCGGTTCGGCTCCGGCAGGGCCTCAAGCTGCCCATTCAGTTCCGCCTGCACCTGGATCAGCAGCGCGCGGCTGGTGGAGACCAGCACGGGTTCCGCGCCGTTGTGCTCGGCCTGCGCCAGCAGATCGGCGGCCACGAAGCGCGGATCGGCGCTGTCATCGGCCACCACGAGGGTCTCGGTCGGGCCGGGCAGGCTCTCAATGCCGGTCTGGCCGTACACGAGACGCTTGGCGATCACCACGAACAGGTTCCCGGGGCCCGCGACCTTGTCCACCGCGCCGATGCTGGCCGTGCCGTACGCCAGGGCCGCGATGGCCTGCGCGCCGCCCACCCGGTACACCTGCGTGATCCCCAGCTCGCGCGCCGCGACCAGAATCGCCGGGTGCACCGAGCCGTCCCGGGCGGGGGGCGTCGTGACCACGATCTCGGGCACGCCCGCCACCTGAGCGGGCACCGCCGTGTGGATCAGCGTGCTGATCAGCGGGGCCAGTCCGCCCGGCACGTACACGCCCACCCGCCCCAGCGGCCGCACCAGCTGCCCCAGCGCCCCGTCCGGGCCGTGCGTCAGGAAACCGTGCGCGGGCTGTTGGTCGTAGAAGGCCCGCACGCGCGTGATCGCTGTGAGGATCGCGTCGTGCAGCTCCGGGGCGACCTCGGCTGCCGCCAGTTCCGCCTCGGGCACGCGCAGCTCATCGGGGCGGTGGCCATCCAGCCGCTCGGTCCAGTCGCGCAGGGCGTCGTCGCCACGTTCGCGGACGTCCGCCAGGATGCGCTCGACGACCTGCGCGGGGCTCAGCGGCTCACCGAAGGTCGCCTCGATGCGGGCCAGGACGGCGTCAGGAACAGGAATCTCATTGAATGTCCGCGTCAGGGCGGACCGGGCCTCAGGGCCTTGCAGCACTTGCATCGTCACTCCAGGGAAGCAGGGGAGAGGAGGGTGGGAACACCGGCGCCCGCATGCGGGGCGCGCCGGACCTCATCGTGGCACCTCGCGCCCCACCCGCCCCACCCGCAGGTCTGGGCAGGCCGGACGGGGCCAGAGGGGCTCAGACCCGGCGGCGCCGTTCGCGGCCCTGCACGGTGCGGCGCCCGGCAGGCTGCGCGTTCGCCTCGACCGGACCGAAATCGGTCGGCTGGATCAGCCGCATCAGGCGGTGCGGCGCGGCCTGCTCCACGTACACGTAGGCGTTGCCGGGCCGCAGGAAGTACCCGCTGCACGCCGCGCCGTCCACCTCGGCGTCCGCGAGGCGCTGGATCAGCACGCGCCCGCCGGTCAGCTGCGCGTGCGTCCGCTCGGGGCCGCCGCCGTCCTGCGCGGTCAGCTGCCGCAGCCACAGCAGCAGGCTCACGGGATCGTGGTACTCGGTGGTCAGCGGCTGCGTCGCCTCGTCGCGGCCCTGGCGCAGCGTGATCAGGCCCACGCGGCGGTCAAAGCTCACCTCGAAGCCGGGCCGGCCGCGGCCGTCGCCCTCGGCGTACCCGAGGCTGGTCAGCAGCCGGGGGTGCATGCGGCTCATCTGCACGCGCCGCACGCCGGGCAGCACCCCGCCAAAGTCGGTCTGCACGCGGGCCACCAGGGCGCTGCGCTCGCCGTGCAGCGCCCACTGCTGCTCGCCCGCGTACCGCCCGCCCAGCGACAGGGTCAGGCTGAACGCCTCGGGGGTCAGGTCAGTTGTGTCCAGAAGCTCTCACCCGGCCCGTCCCACGCCGCGCCCAGCGCCTCGGCGACCGTGGCGCCCACATCCGCGAAGGTGGCGCGGTCGCCCAGGCTCACGCCGGCCGCCCCGGCCTTGTGTACCAGCAGCAGGCCGTGCTCGCGGGTGTGATCCGAGCCCTTCCAGGTGGGGTCATTCCCGTGGTCACTGATCACGATCAGCGCGCCGTCCTCGGGCACGGCCGCGATCAGCTCGGGCAGCGCCGCGTCGAACGCCGCGAGGCACGCGCTGTACCCCGCCGGGTCGCGGCGGTGCCCGAACTTGCTGTCGAAATCCACGAGGTTCGTGAAGATCAGCCCCGAGGTGCCCTCCTGCGCGGCTCGGCGCATGCGGGCCAGGGTCTTGGCGATCCCGTCAGCGTTGTCGTCCGTGTGGATCTCCTCGGTGAAGCCCTGATTCGCGTAGATGTCCGGGATCTTCCCGATGCCCACCACGGCCTGTCCGGTGGCCTTCACGGCGTCCAGCACGGTCGCGGGCGGCACGAGACTGAAGTCCTTGCGGTGCTCGTTGGCCCGCTCGAACGGGAACTCGCCCCGGAACGGCCGGGCGATCACGCGCGCCACGGCGAACTCGCCCTGCAGGATCTCGCGGGCCGCGCGGCACCACGCGTACAGCGTCTCCAGCGGCACCACATCCTCATGCGCGGCGATCTGGAACACGCTGTCCGCGCTCGTGTACACAATGGGCGCGCCGGTCTTCATGTGCTCCGGGCCGAAGTCCCGGATCACGTCCGTGCCGCTATAGGGCCTGTTGCACAGGTGCCCCCGCCCGGTGGCCGCGTCGAAGCGGTCCATCACGGCGGGCGGGAAGCCGTCGGGGAACACCTGGAAGGCGTGCTCCAGCTGGATGCCCATGAATTCCCAGTGGCCGGTGCTCGTGTCCTTGCCGGGGCTGACCTCGCGCAGGCGGCCGAACGCACCGGCGGCCGGTCCGGCGGGCACGGTCGCGTCCCCGGTCTCGATGGTGGGCACCTGGGCGAGGCCCAGCGCCGCCAGGTTCGTCAGGCGCTCGGGCGCGGCCTTCAGGGTGTGGTTCAGGGTATGCGCCCCGGCGTCCCCGAAGCTCGCGGCGTCCGGCAGTTCACCCGCGCCCACGGAATCCAGCACGACAATCGTCAGCAACATGCCCCCAGTCTAGGCTCAAACGGAACCGGGCCGGGGGCGCAGGTGTCTTCAGCGGATGCTCACCTGGAAGCACGCGGTGCCCGACGCGTTCTGGGCCACGGTGCCCAACGTCACGCTCAGGCCGCCCGCCTGACTGATCTGCCCGGCGTCCGTGTCGGCAGCGCTGGTGTACGTGACGGCCGTGCCGGATGCGGGCGTGTACTGCACGCCCCGGCCCGTTCCGTACGCGTCGGGCAGCACGGACGTGTTCACCGGAATCGAGTCGGTCAGCGCCGCGCCGACCAGCGGGCCGTCCCCGTCGTTCTGGTACGTCACGCAGTACTCCAGCCGGTCCCCCGGGTATCCGCTGGCGGTCGTGCCGAAATTCTGGACTGGGGGATTTTTCTTCTCGTCCTGCGTGACGTTCCTCACCTGTTTGGTGACCTTCAGACTCGGGAACAGCAGGCGCACGTCCTCGGCGGTACTGCTGCTCCCCACGTACGAGCCGCTGACGGCGTTCCCCGCGGCGTCGGTGGTGCTGGCCGACGCGCTGTTCTGGTACACCGTGCCGCGCAGCGCCGGGTCGGTGGGCGTCAGGGCGTCGAAGGTCACGGTGAGGCTCTCCCCGTACGCCAGCTTGAAGGTCTTCAGGTCCAGCGCGGCGGCCGTGCTGGCGTCCGCGCTGCTCACGCGCGCCGAGGATGGCGTGACGGTGGGCGTGCCACTCAGGGTCAGACCTGACGGGAGGGTGTCCTGCACGCGCACGCTGCTGGCCGCCCCACCCGCATTCCTGACCGTGATGCTGTACGTGGCCTTCGCCCCCCGCCACACCGCCGGCGTGCTGGTGGCCTTGCTGACCTGCAGGACCGGGCAGGCCGCGCCCTCTCGGGTGCCCTTCAGGCCCGTCAGCGTGCCGCTGGGAAGGGTGCCGGTTGCGCCCGGCTGCGCGCCGAACGCCAGGCCGCTGGTGGTGGTCGTGCCGTTCACGCCATTCGTGGCGGTCATGCTGGCCCCGGTCACGTTCGTGTACACGATGCCGCCGCCCCCACCGCCGCCCGGGCCGTGGGCGTTCACATTGTTCGTTCCGGCCGCCTGCGTGGGCCAGGCGTTCCCGCCGCCCCCGCCGTTCGCGCTGAGACTCACGCCGGTCAGGGTGCCCGCGCCGGTCATGACGATGACGGTGCCGCCCGCACCCCCGCCGCCCGCGCCGTCGTTGTCGGCGCCCAGGCCAGGGGCGCCGTCCGCGCTGACCGCGCCGGTCCCGCTGCTCTGTCCCGCGCGGATGATCACGACGCCGCCGCCGGCGCCGCCGCTGCTCTGCACGCCGCTACCGTTGTTGCGGGCGCCGGCGCCGCCGCCGCCGCCCATGAACAGGGCGCTCAGGCTGTTCGGCGTGACCTTGCCGCCGTAGCCACCGGTGGCCAGGTTGCTGCTCCAGGTGTTGCCGCCCTGACCGCCCGCGCCACCGTTCCCGCCGCCCCCGCCGCCGGAGTTCTGATCGTTGCCCGCGGGGTTGCCGTCGGTGCCGCCGCCGCCCGCGTTGCCGGGCGCGCCGCGCGCGCGGCTGCCGCTCGGGTAGCCTTCGGTGACGTTATCCACCAGGGCGTTCGTCAGGGGGTCAAGGACGAAGCGCGGCGTGCCAGCCAGACCCTCGCCCTTGCCGCCGTTGACCGCCGCTGAGGTGGCAGTCCGCTGGTCGGAGTTGGCGTAGGTGGTGGTCGTCCCCACCCCGCCCAGCTGCTGCGCGCCGCCGCCCCGAAACCCCAGGCCGGTGGCGTTCACGCTGCCTCCATTCCAGTTCAGGGTGCCGGTCACGTCCAGCACGACCACACCCCCAACCGCGCCGTCCCAGGCAGCGGCGGTGACGGGCGCGCTGCCCAGCGACAGATTCCCGTACTGGGGCACGCGGATCACCTGATACCGCGCCTGACCTGCCGAGGTGGTCGCGGCGCGACTCACGTAGGTGTTCACGAGGCCGCCACCCGTTCCCTGACCGCGCACCGTGACACTGCCACTGCTGATCACGCTGGTGACCGTCACGAACTCGTAGCGTCCGGCGTACAGGTTGGTGCTCAGCTGACCGCTGCCGGGACCGCCGGCCACGCCGTCCCCGTACTTGTCCGTATTGGTCGAGTCGATGTCCGCGCCCTGCATCTGCATGACGAGCAGCAGGTCGCCCACGACGATGTCCTGAGCCGCGCCGCGCCGCGCCGTGCCGAAGGTGACGGTGGTCGACCCGGCGGCCAGGGTGGTGTCGGCGCTGGGCGAGGGGTAGTAGGTGTTGACCGTGCCGGTCAGGCCGGTCACGTTCCCGGCGGTGGCGGGCGACGCGCAGACAGACTGAGCGGCGGCCGACAGGGTGGCAGACAGAAGCAGGGTGGTCAGTAGCACGCGTTTCATCAGCAGTCTCCGGATGGTCGGGGGTGCGGCGCCTGAGGGCGCGCCGACCGGCCACCACGCTAATGTCGAATTTGTCACGCCGCTCTGACACCTGCGGGGCCTGTCGACCCTTCCAGCGCGCCGGTCCGGGCGCGCCGTAAGCCAACCGCAGCGCCGTGGTCCGGGACGCCTGGACCGACGGGAAGCGCGCTGACGACGGCCTCCAGGCGGCTGGAGTCGCGCGCTGGGCTGCGGCCGCCAGGGGCCAGGGCCGCGGCGCAGAAATCACACTTCCCTCACGGGCTGCGCGGGCCCGGGGTGATACGCTGCCGGACGTGACCGCGACCACCTCTCCGCTGCCTGACCCGGCTGTCACGTCCCCCCGCCCGGACCTGCACGCCGAGGGGCTGGGCAAGACCTACGGCCGGCGTCAGGTCGTGCGGAACGTGAACCTGCGCGTGCAGCCCGGCGAGATCGTCGCCCTGTTCGGCCCGAACGGCGCGGGCAAGACCACCACCTTCTACATGCTGGTGGGGTTCATTCGCCCCGGTGCGGGCCGCATCGCCCTGGGCGGACGTGACCTGACCCGCCTGCCCATGCACGAACGCGCCCGCCTGGGCCTGGGCTACCTGCCGCAGGAACCCAGCGCTTTTCGCAAGCTGACCGCGCGGGACAACCTGCTGGCCATCCTGGAATACCAGGGCCTGCCCCGCGCCGAGCAGGAAGCCCGCGCTGACGCGCTGCTCGACGAGTTCGGTCTGACGCACCTGGCCGGCAGCTTCGCGTACCAGCTGTCCGGCGGGGAGCGCCGCCGCCTGGAACTCGCCCGCGCGCTGACCACCGATCCCGACTACCTGCTGCTCGACGAGCCGTTCACGGGCGTGGACCCCAAGAGCATCCGTGAGATCCAGCGCCTGATCCGGGACCTGCGCGACCGCCGGGGCCTGGGCGTGTTCATCACCGATCACAACGTCCGCGAGACCATCGCCCTGACCGACCGCGTGTACCTGATGTACGACGGCGAGGTGAAGTTCGAGGGCACCCCCGCGCAGTTCGCTCAGGACCAGGACGCCCGCACCCACTACCTGGGCGACGACTTCGAACTGTGACCCCGGAGACCTGACGCGATGCTGTGGCTGTTCCTGCCCTTCGTGGTGCTGCTGTCCGGCGTGGTCGCCTACGCCGCGGACACCATTGCCCGTAAGGCGGGCCGTAAGCACCTGCGCTGGTTCGGCATGCGCCCCAAGACCACCGCGCTGGTCGTGGCGGTCCTGTCCGGCATGGGCATCAGCGCCGCCAGCCTCGCGGCATTCCTGGCGCTGAACAGCAGCGCCGTGAACACCATCGCGCAGGCCGACCAGCTGCGGCCCCAGCTGGAGGCCCTGCGGGGGGACATCCGTGCCGCGCAGGCCGACCGCGACCGTGCTCAGCAGGAGGCCGCGCGCCTGCGCGAGCAGCAGACCGCCGCGCAGACCGCCCTGAAGGCCGCGCAGACCGCCCTGAGTGACGCGCAGGCGGCGCAGACGCGCGTGCAGGCGCAGGCCCGCACCCTGGAAACGCGCGTGCAGGAACTGACCGCGGCGCAGCAGGCCCTGGAAACGCGCGCCGCGCAGACCCGCGCGAAACTCCAGACGGCGGAAGCGTCCCTGAAAGCCAGTCAGGCGCGCGCGCAGAACCTCGACGCGCAGGTCGTGGACCTCGGCGCGCGCATCGCCCTGTCCGAACAGGAAACCCGCACCGCCCAGGACCGCGCCCGCGCCGCCCAGCAGGCCGCTGAAGCTGCCCAGACGCGCACGCAGGCCGCGCTGGCCCAGGCGCAGCAGGCGCAGGCACAGGTCCGGCAGGCGCAGGGACAGGCGCAGCAGGCCCGCGATCAGATCGGCGCGCTGACCGCCTCGCGCGCGCAGGCGGACGCCGCCCTGCGCGGCGCGCAGCAGAACCTCCGCTCGGCGCAGCAGGCCCTGACGGCCGCGCAGACGCAGCAGCGCGCCGCGCAGCAGGCCCGCGATCAGCTGCGCACCGAACGCGACCGCCTGACCAGTGAACGCGCTGCGCTGACCAGCGCCCGCGACCAGGCCGCCCGCGACCGTGACCGGGTCCGCGACGACCTGAACGCCCTCCAGACGCAGCAGCAGCAGCTGCGCGCCAGCAACGACGCCCTGCGCGCCACGCTGGGGCGCCTACAGGACGAGTACTCCAGCAGCCGCGCTGAACTCAGCGCCACCCGTAACACCGACCTCGCCTACCCGAAAAACGATCTGGTGTACGCCGCCGTGGTGCCCGGCGTGCGCAACCTCGACCAGTTCTTCCTGGATGTCGCCCGCAGCGCCGCCACCCGCGGCGCCAGAGGCACCCCCCCGGCGCGCCTGAACCCCGCGGCCCGCAGCGCCCTGGAAACCAAACTGCGCGGCCTGAACGTCAGCACCTTCGTGCAGTGCCGCGCCGCGCAGAACGCCGCGGTGGGCTTCCCGGTGGACCTCAGCTGCGACGCGCGCCCCAACGCCGTGCTGTACCGCGCCGATCAGGTCATCCGCCGCGCGACCGTCACGCTGGGCGACCTGCGCCGGATGCAGGACCAGATCGGGGAACTCGTGCAGGACGCCACGCTGGACCTCACGTCCCGCGGCGTGCCCAGCGAGTACGTGCAGGGCCTGGACGTCGGCGAGCTGGTCCCGCTGATCACGCGCCTGAATGACCGCAGCGGCGGCGTTGCCGTCGTCGGCATTGCCGCGCGTGCCGACGTGCGCCCCGGCAGCCGCGTCGACCTGTACCCCGTGCTGCCCTGAGTCGCCCGCGCCAGCCGGGCCTGAAGAATCCCGTCAGGCCCGGCCGCTATCCTGAACCGTGATGCGCGCCCTGCCCCTGACCCTGCTGCTCGCCGCTGCCTCGACCGTTCAGGCAGCCCCCGTCCGCGTGGAGTTCTGGCACGCCATGGGCGGCGTGCAGGGCACCGTGCAGGCCTACGCCCGCGACTTCAACGCCAGCCAGAGCACCTACGAGATCGTGCCCGTCAACCAGGGCAACTACCGAGAGCTGCTGCCCAAACTGCAGGCCGCCCTGAAAAGCGGCTCAGCGCCCGCGCTGGCGCAGCTGGAATTCACGCAGTTCCCCGCCCTGGCGCAGGCCGGGCAGCTCACCGAACTGAGTGCCCGCGTGGACGACCTGCCGGGCGCTCTGCGGGACGACATCTACCCCGCCGTGTGGAAGACCGGTCAGCTGGGCGCCCGCACGTACGGCCTGCCCTGGAACGTCAGTGTGCCCGTCCTGATGTACAACGCGGGCACGCTGAAGAAGGCAGGCCTGAGCACCCCGGGCACCTGGACGCAGCTGGAAGCGGTCAGCCGCGCGCTCGCCACCGGGGGCCGGCGCCCCCTGCTGGCCACCGCGGACGCCTGGACCTTCGAGGCGAACGTCCTCTCGCGCGGTGGCGCCCTGACCAGCGGCGACAGGCCCCGCCTGGACAGCCCGGACGCCGTGGAGGCCCTGACGCAACTGGCCCGCATGAGTGCCGCCGCGCAGGCGCAGCCCCGCACCCTGAACGAGGCCACGCGCGCCGCGTTCGACTTCGCCCGCGGGCAGAACGTGTTCGTGCTCGCCAGTGTCGCGAACTGGACCGACGCGCGCAAACTGCCGTTCTTCAACCTGGGCATCGCTTCCTTCCCCTGCGAGAAGGACGGCGCCTGCACGGTACCGCTGGGCGGCGCGACCCTGGCCATCCCGAAAGGCACCCCCAGCGCCGAGCAGGCCGGCGCCCTGGCCTTCTGGCAGTACCTGATGCAGCCCGCGCGGCTGGCCGACTGGGTGAAGACCACCGCGTACGTCCCCCCGCGCCGCGCGGCCGCGCCGCTGCTGGAAGACTGGTACGCGAAGAACCCGCAGATCCGCACGGCGCACGCCCAAATCGCGCGGGCCGTGCCCCGCCCTACCACGCCCGAGTACGCCGCGTGGACCGCGCTGATCGAGGACGCCATCACCCAGGCCACCACCGGCAAACTCAGCGCGAAGGCCGCGCTGGACGCCGCGCAGACCCGCGCCGAACGCTGACCGACGGGGTGCGGGCGGCGGTGGCCCCGGTCAGCGGGCGGTGAGCAGCGCGGCCGGGTGATCGCCGATCAGGGCGTGCACGCCCAGGGCGCTCAGGCGCGTGACCTCGGCGGGGTCGTTCACGGTCCAGGCGTTCACCTGCCAGCCGTGGCGCCGCGCGCCACCCATCAGGGCCCCGTCGATCAGAGCGTGGTGCGGGTGTAGGGCGGCGCTGCCCGTCCAGGCCATCACGGCGCGCACCAGCAGCGGCGGGTAAGGTTTGTGCGTCAGCAGGCCACGCTCAATGTCGGGCGCCGCGTCTCGCGCCGCGTGCAGCAGGGTCGGCATGAACGAACTGACGATCACGCGCCGCGAGACGCCGTGCGCGCGGATGGCGTCCAGCGTGCGGCCCACCCGGTCGTCCGGCCGGGCCGCCTCGTGCTTGAGTTCCACGTTCACGAACGCCCCGGTGTCTGCCGCCCAGGCCAGCGCCGCGTCCAGCGTCGGAATGAAGGCCGGCAACTCCGCGGCGCGCAGCGTGGGCAGCGTCCGCCCGTCCTCCAGCTGCACGTCGTGGTGCACCACCAGGGTGCCGTCGCCCAGGCGGCGGACGTCCAGTTCCACGCCGTCCAGTCCGGCGTCCAGCGCGGCCTGGAAGCCCATCAGGGTGTTCTCGCGGTGCAGGGCAGGCGTGCCCCGGTGGCCCAGCAGGAGAGGCGTCATCCCCGCCACGCTAGCGCGCGGCCGTCAGGGCGGCGTGTCGTCCGGGGCACCTCTTGACCTTGCCCCAGGGGCAGGCCTCAGGCTGTGGGTACCTCCGGAGGTACGCCCGCCCATGACCCCCACCCCCCTGATGACCATCGGCGCGTTCGCCCAGGCGGCCCGCCTGAGCCCCAAGGCGCTGCGCCTGTACGACGACCTGGGCCTGCTGCGCCCCGCGCAGGTGGACGCCGGGAGCGGGTACCGCCGCTACGACCCGGCGCAGCTGGAGGACGCGCGCCTGATCGGCCTGCTGCGCCGCGCCGACCTGCCCCTGACCGACATTCAGGCCCTGCTGGGCGCCCCCGCCCCCGATCGGCCTGCCGCGCTGCGCGCCCACCTCGCCCGGCTGGACCGCCTGCACCGCGAGCGGCGCGACCTGACCCTGTACCTCATCGCCCGCCTGCAAGGAGAGACCCCCATGACCCTGCCCCCCGTCCAGACCCGCTTCCAGCCTGAGCAGTCCGTCGCCGCCCTTACCCGCCACGTGTTCGTCGCAGACCTCCCGGGCGCCATCCAGAGCGGCATGCAGGCCCTGATCGACCTCGTGAACGCGCAGGGTGGGATGTTCGGCGGCGCCCCGTTCGTCATCTACCACGGCGACGTGAACGCCGACAGCGACGGCCCCATCGAGATCTGCGTGCCGTACCGCGGCCCACTGACGCCCGGCGGAGACGTGACCCTGCGCGTCGAGCCCGCCCATCACGAGGCCTTCCTGGCCCTGACCCGCGAACAGTTCGAGTTCCCGGCGATCCTGGTCGCGTACGACGCCACCTGCGCGGCCGCGGCGGCCCACGGCACCTGCACGCTGCGCCCCCGCGAGGTCTACGCGTATGACTGGGACGGCGCCGCGCCCGGCGACCCGGTCGGGGATGTCGCGTGGCCGTACGAACCGGTGATGGTCCCGTCCTGACCCGCGCCCAGAGCGAGGCGCTGGTTCACACCGCAAGTGCCCTTCACGTCCCTGTCACGCCGCGCTGAGGCGCGTGGGGGACGCTGGAGGGCATGAGCGACCAGAAGTCCAGCGACCAGCAGCCACGGCAGTCCGGGCCGATCTCGCCCAGCGCCAACCAGTTCGGCAAGCAGGACCCCCGCGCGCAGTACCCCGCGCCGCCCTTCCCGCGCCAGCCGCAGGAGGCCCCGGGATTGGTGGGCGCCATGCAGCCCCGCCCGGACCACGGTGAGGAGAGCTACGTGGGGTTCGGTCGCCTGAAGGGCCGCCGGGCCCTGATCACAGGTGCCGATTCTGGGATCGGGCGCGCCGCGGCCATCGCCTTTGCCCGCGAGGGCGCGGACGTGGCCCTGAACTACCTGCCCGACGAGGAACAGGACGCCCAGGAGGTCGTGGCGCTGATCGAGGCGGCGGGCCAGCGCGCCGTAGCCATCCCCGGGGACCTGAAGGACGAGGCGTTCTGCCGGGACCTCGTGAAGCGCGCCGTGCAGGAACTGGGCGGGCTGGATATCCTGGTGAACAACGCCGGGAAGCAGGTCAGCCAGGAGAGCATCGAGGACATCACCACCGAACAGTTCGACCAGACGTTCCGCACGAACGTGTACGCCATGTTCTGGATCACGCAGGAGGCAGTTCAGCACCTGGGGCCCGGGGCAAGCATCATCAACACCAGCAGCATCCAGGCGTACCGGCCCAGTCCGAACCTGCTGGACTACGCCAGCACGAAGGCGGCCATCGTGGCGTTCACGCAGGCGCTCGCGCAGCAGCTCGGGCCGCGCGGCATCCGCGTGAACGCCGTCGCGCCCGGCCCCTTCTGGACGCCGCTGCAACCCAGCGGCGGGCAGCCGCAGGAGAAGGTGCAGGAGTTCGGGGCGTCCACCCCGCTGGGCCGCCCGGGGCAACCGGCGGAACTCGCCCCGCTTTACGTGTTCCTGGCGTCGCAGGAGAGCAGTTACAGCAGCGGCGGCACCTTCGGCGCAACCGGCGGGCAGGTGCTGTTCTAGGCGGGAACGTCAGCGAATCGGAAAGGACCCCCTCGCCCCGGGGCCCGGGGGTCCGCTTACACTGGTCAGGTGCTCAAGACTGTCTTCAAGGCCCTGCTGCCCGTACTGGAGCGGAGCGCACTGGCGGCCGACCGCGCCTTCAGCGGGTACGTACAGCCCCGCCGCGCGCGGGGCAAGCTGCTGCTCCAGCCGTACGTGGGCTGGGGCACGCCGGGCCGCGTAGAACTGATGGGCCGCGTGCTGCTGCCCCGCACGGTCGCGCCCGCCCGGCGCACGGACCCCCGGCTGCGCAACGCGCAGAACGTCCTGCGGCGCCTGTTCTCCCGCGAGGTGGGCGGCGTGACCGTCAGCGGCGTCCTGAATGGCCAGCGGGCCGCGGCGGTCAGTGACAGTGACGGGTACTTCACGCTGGCGTTCACGCCGCCCAGCCCGCTGCCCGGCGGGTGGCATCAGGTGCCGCTGCAACTCGACGGGCGCGAGGTGCAGGCCAGCGCGCGCGTGCAGGTCGTCGCGGACGCCCGCTTCGGCGTGATCAGCGACCTGGACGACACGGTCATCCAGTCGGACGTGACCAGCGTGCCGCGCATGCTCAGCACCGTCCTGACCGGCAACGCCCGCACCCGCCTGCCCTTCCCGGGTGTGGGTGCCCTGTACCGCGCCCTGACCCGCGACGGCGAGGCCCGCAACCCGATCTTCTACGTGTCCAGCAGCCCCTGGAATTTCTTCGATCTGCTGTGGCAGTTCCTGGATTACCGCCGCATTCCGCTGGGCCCGCTGTTCCTGCGCAACTGGGGCATGGACCTGATGGGCGGGCACGGCGGGTACAAGCACGGCGTGATCGAGCAGATCTTCCAGCGCTTCCCGGACCTGAAGTTCGTGCTGGTCGGTGACAGCGGCGAGAAGGACCCGGAAATCTACGCCGAGGTCGTGCACCGCCACCCGGGCCGCGTGCTGGCCGTGTACATCCGCGACGTGACCGAGGCGCACCGCGACGAGGGGGTCCTGAAACTCCGCGCGGAGGTCCGCAAGGCGGGCGTGGACCTCGTGCTGGCCGCGGACAGCCTGAACGCCGCGAGTCACGCCATGGCCATGGGCCTGATCACGCCCGGCGAGTACCGCAGCGTCCTGACCAGCGTGGCCCGCAGCTACGAGACCTGAGGAGGGGAGTGGGCAGTCAGTAGGAGGGAGCAGGAACAGAGGAGAGGCGGCCCGCACACTGGGGCCGCCTCTCCTCTGTTCTGCGTTACTGGCGGGGGCAGCGGTACAGCTTGACGCTGCGCGCCGCGAGGTTGGTCTCCTCGCCGGCCTTTACGGCGCCGGTGGCGTGGTCGTCGGTGGTGTCGAGTTGCAGCTCCCACGTGCCGCACCCAGCCAGGTCCGGCAGGCGGAAGGGCAGGTCCACGTGCGAGGCGTTCAGCAGCAGCAGCAGGTGGTCGTCCAGCAGCGGCTCGCCGCGCCCATCCACGTCGTCCAGGCCGTTGCCGTCCAGGAAGATACCCATGCTCTGCGTCTGGGGGTTGTTCCAGTCCTCGTCGCTCATCTCGGCGCCGTCGAAGCGCAGCCATACGATGTCGCGCACGTCCTCACCGCGGATGGTGCGGCCACCGAAGAACTTGCGGCGGTGCAGGGATGGGTGGGATTTGCGCAGCGCGATGACCTTCTTCGTGAAGGCCAGAAGGTCCTCGTCGAGGTTCGCCCAGTCGTACCAGCTGATCTCGTTGTCCTGACAGTAGGCGTTGTTGTTGCCGCCCTGGGTGCGGCCGATCTCGTCGCCGCCCAGCAGCATCGGCGTGCCCTGACCCAGGAGCAGGGTGGCCAGGAAGTTGCGCTGCTGCTGCCGCCTCAGGGCGTTGATGGCGGGGTCGTCCGTCTCGCCTTCCGCGCCGCAGTTCCAGGTGATGTTGTGGTTGTGGCCGTCGTTGTTGCCTTCCTGGTTGGCGTCGTTGTGCTTGCCCTCGTACGTGACGGTGTCGCGCAGCGTGAAGCCGTCGTGGGCGGTGACGAAGTTGATGCTCGCGTAGGGTTTGCGCCCGTCGTTCTGGTACAGGTCGCTGCTGCCGGTCAGGCGGTAGCCGATCTCGGAGGCCAGTCCGCCGTCGCCCTTCCAGAAGGCGCGCATGTCGTCGCGGTAGATGCCGTTCCACTCGGCCCAGTTCACGGGGAAGTTCCCGACCTGATAGCCGCCCTCGCCGACGTCCCAGGGCTCGGCGATCAGCTTGACCTGCCCGATGATCGGGTCCTGGTGAATGATCGTGAAGAAGCCGGACAGCTGATCCACCTCGTGCAGGCCGCGTGCCAGCGTGCTGGCCAGGTCGAAGCGGAAGCCGTCGACGTGCATGTCGGTCACCCAGTAGCGCAGGCTGTCCATGATCAGTTGCAGGGTCTGCGGGTGGCGGACGTTCAGGCTGTTGCCGGTGCCGGTGTAGTCGAAGTAGAAGCGGGGGTCCTCGGCGACGAGGCGGTAGTACGTGGGGTTGTCGATGCCCTTGAAGGACATGGTGGGGCCCATGTGGTTGCCCTCCGCGGTGTGGTTGTACACCACGTCCAGGATGACCTCGATGCCGCTGGCGTGCAGCGCCTTGACCATCTGCTTGAACTCATCCACGGCCCCGGCGGGGTTGCCCTTGCGGGCCTCGGCGCTGTAGCGGACGTCCGGCGCGAAGAACGACAGGGTGCTGTAGCCCCAGTAGTTCGTGAGCCCCTTGTCGAGCAGGAAGGGATCGTCTACGTGCTGGTGCACGGGCATCAGTTCGATACTCGTGATGCCCAGTTCGCGCAGGTAGAAGAGGATCGGTTCAGTGGCGATCCCGGCGTACGTGCCGCGCAGCTCGTCCGGGACGTCGGGGTGGGTCATGGTGAGGCCCTTGACGTGCGCCTCGTAGATCACGGACTGGTGGAAGGGCACGTCAGGTTTGCGGCTGTCACCCCAGTCGAAGCTGGGGTCCACGACGATGCCCAGGGGCGCGCCGCGCTGCTCCTTGTCCTGCATGACGCTGTCGTCCCCGCCGGGCACGTAGCCGAACACGCCCTCATCGAAGCGTTCGGTGCCGTCCAGCGCCTTGGCGTAGGGGTCGAGCAGCACCACATTCGGGTTGAAGCGCAGGCCGCGTTCGGGGGCGTACTCGCCGTGCACGCGGTAGCCGTAGCGCTGTCCCGGCTGCACGCTGGGTAGGTAGGCGTGCCACACGAAAGCGGTCTGTTCGCGCAGCGGCACGCGGGTTTCCTGGCCCTGCTCGTCGAACAGGCACAGTTCGATGCCGGTGGCGTTCTCGGAGTACAGGGCGAAGTTGGTGCCTTGACCGTCCCAGGTGGCTCCCAAGGGGTAGGGTCGGCCGGGGCGGAGGATGGGTGTGGTGGTCATCAGGCTGCGCTCTCCTTTCGTGGCGGGGCAGGCGCTGGGCGCCCTCCCGGAACGTGGAAACGGTACCAGACGCCCCCGCGCAGACCACGGCGGCGGGCACAAACCCAAGCGAAGGCCAAGACGCCTCTCATGCAGCTCACGTCCGGGAACTGGCGTGCCACACGCTCATTCCGCAGCGGAAAGGCTCCCGGACGCACGCCGGGAGCCCCTCAGATGAAAGTCGCGTCAGCAGGCCCTGAAGGCCGCCGCGGTCAGAAGTCCAGGCGCCCGCGCGGGCCACTCAGGCGGTGCAGTTTCTCCGGCGTCCACAGCTCGTAGGTGTACATCGGGTACTGCCGCTTGAACCGTCCCACCCGGTCCCACACTTCACGCGACTCGAACGGCACGACCAGAATCAGGCGGATCACGCTGTCCTCGTAGTCGTAGATGTAGAAGTCGAAGTGGAACGTCTGCTCGCCGCCGCGGTCCGTGAACAGCGGGAATGAGAACGGCCGGTAGCGCCACGCCTTGTTCTTCTCCGTCAGGATCTTCGCCGCCACGCGCTTGAGGTTGCTGTCCGGGAAGGTCATCTTCTCGCCGTCCCGGTCCTTGAAGACCGTGTCCGGGGCGGGCGCGTCCAGCTGCACGCGCTTGAGTTCCGGCAGGGCCTTCTTCACCTTGGGCGGCGCGGCGCGGCGCGGCCCGCTCCCGGGGCGACCGCCCGCGCGGCCCTCCGAGGTGCGGCCTTCACCGCTGCCCTGGGTGGCCTCGCCGGGTTTGCGGCGGGCGGGGTTCGTGCCGCCGCGCGCGCCGCTGTTCCCGGCGCCGCCGCTCCTGCCCCCGCCGAATTTCGCGCCGCTCTGGGTGCCGCCTGCTTTCGAGGGGCCGCGGCGCGGCCCGCTGGTGCCGCTCAGCTCGGTGCGCACGGGACGGCCCTCACCGCCGCGCGAGTCCCGACTCCCCTCGGTGCGTTCGCGCGCCGGGCGGGTCGTCTCGCGCGTGGCGCCGCCCCGGCCCTGCGCGGTGTTTCGTTTAGGGGCTCGGCCCCGTGAACCTTTCTTTGGCCCCGTCATAGCGTCCCAGTGTAGTGCACCCACCGCAGAAAGGGCGAACGCCGGGCCGCTGCGTGACAGGGGCCCGGCGTTCGGAGGTCGCTTACTTCGCGAGACTGCGGATCAGGTCGAGGTTCACGAACTTGTTCAGGTCGGGCACGTCACGCGCGAACCCCGCTTCCTTGTTCAGCTGCGCGTACTCGGCCAGGGTGTTCAGGTTGATGTCCCACGTGACGCGCGTGCGGGCCAGGGCCTTGAACAGCTCAGCGGCGTTGGGTTTCTTGCCGGTGAAGGTGTAGATCTGCTCGGCAATGGATTTCTGCGCGCCCGCGTTGCTGCCCTTGATGTACGTGATGGCCGCGAGGTGGCCTTTCAGCAGGCCCCTGACCGCGTCGGGGTTGGCGGCGGCGTACTTGGTGTTCACGGTCAGTACGGTGGTGGTGTAGTTCCCGCCCGCCCAGATGCCCTTCTCGTTCACGACGAGTTTGGCGCCCTGCGTTTCCATGACGGCGCCCCAGGGTTCCTGCACCAGCGCGGCGTCCACCTGTTTGGCCGCAAACGCGGCGGGCATGTTGGCCGGGTCGATGGGCACGATGGTGACGGTGCCGCCCTCGTCGGTGGCTTTCAGGCCGTTCTCGTGCAGCAGGTGGCGCAGGCTGATATCCTGCGTGCTGCCGCGCGTGGGCACGGCGACTTTCTTGCCGCTGAGGTTCTTCACGATGCGCACGCCGCTGTCCTTGCGGGCGACCAGCACCGCGCCGGCGTTCGCGGCGCCGGCGTACACCTGGATGGGCACGCCGCGCATGAAGGCGTTCATGGCGGGGCCGGGGCCGACGTACGCGGCGTCAATGGCGCCAGCGGCGAAGGCCTCGTTGATCTGGCTGCCGTTGGCGAATTCCTTGACGACCAGTTTCACGCCGCCCGGGAGGTTCTGCTGGATCAGGCCGCGCTGCACGCCGACCAGTCCGGCGGCGTGGGTGACGTTGGGGAAGACGCCCAGGCGCAGTTCTTTCGCCTGCTGCGCGCTAGCGCTGGCGATCAGGGTCAGGGTGAGGAGGGGGAGGGCTCGCTTCATCCTGGTCAGGATAGCAGACCAGATGACTCATTTTGTCAACTGGTCTGGATTCAGGTGGGGGTCTGAGTGGGGGTGCAGGGGACACGCTGCGGTGCGGCTGGACCGGATGGAAGCCCAGGACTGGATGAGTCGTCTGCGCAGGGGAGAGAGGGTCACCATCCGACAGGTCACGAATAGTTGACATGATTTGTAATCTGTTTTAAGGTGCCCTCACCCCACACCAGGGTCACTATCCAGAGCGGCCGAGGGAACAGGCCCGACGACGCCGCAGCAACCAGGAGCCACATGAACCAGGTCAAATCACAACCAGCCCACCGCCGCCCCCAGGGCCGCGCCCACTGTTGTTGACCTGACTTCACGCCCCACGGTGCTTCACGCCTGCCCGAACCGGGAACGATAGCGGCGAGCGCCCACGCGCTCCCCTGAAGGACAACCCATGACGCGATGTCGCCAGACCTGAGGCGCGGCCCCCGCCGCGCAGGCCCACCCGACCGTCCCCAGCAGCGCGCCCCAGCCGGGCCGATCGCCGCCCGGCCCCCTGCCGCCAGGGGCGCCCGGCTCCGCGGCCCACACGGCCATAACCCCCACCACTGTCACAGGAGCCCCCGGCCATGACCGAAACCCTGCACGTGCGCTGGAAACCCGGCACGCTCGACACCCTGCTCGTCACCTCACCGCACGGCACGCTCGAATGGAACGTCCTGATCTTCGAACGCGTGTACGGCCGCGCGCCCCTGGCCGCCCTGTACCTCACCGGGCGCACCCAGGTGCAGCGCGCCGCCCACCCCGCCCTGAGCGCCACCGCCGCCTGACCTGACCCCGCCCCCCGTGACTGACCCCCTGACCGGGTCAGGTCACCGCCCCCACCCCCAGGAGCCCCCATGACGCACGCCGACCTGCCCGCCCACACCCTCCCCAGCCCCCCCTCGCTGTACTGGTTCATTCCTTCCGGCGGGGACGGCCGCCAGCTGGGCCAGCCCAGCCGCCCGGCGCACTTCAGTTACCTCTCGCAGGTCGCGCAGGCTGCCGACGTGCTGGGCTTCGACGGCGCGCTGCTCCCCACCGGCGGCACCAACGAGGACACCCTGGTGGTCGCCAGCGCCCTGTCGAGCCTCACCCGGCAGCTGCGCTTCCTGGTGGCGCTGCGCCCCGGGCTGCTCTCACCCGTGCTGGCCGCGCGCCTCACTGCCTCGCTCGACCGGATTAGCGGCGGCCGCGTGAACCTGAACATCGTCTCCGGCAGCGGCAACTTCGACTTCGAGGGCCTGAACCTCACCCAGGCGCAGCGCTACGCTCTGACCGGCGAGTGGCTCGGCGCGTTCCGCGCCCTGCTGCGCGGGGAGACCGTGAGCGTACGCGGCGAGCACGTGCAGCTGGAAGGCGCCCGCGCGTTGCTGCCCAGCGTGCAGCGCCCCTACCCGCCCATCTACTTCGGGGGCAGCAGCCAGCCCGCCCTGGAGGTCGCCGGGGAGCACGTGGACGTGTACCTCAGCTGGGGCGAGCGGCCCGAACAGCTGGCCCAGAAATTCGAGCAGGTGCGCGCCGAGGCCGCCCGGCACGGCCGCCAGGTCCGCTTCGGCCTGCGCGCCCACATCATCGTGCGCCCCACCGAGGACGAAGCCTGGGCCGCCGCCGAGCGCCTGATCGAGGGCGTCAGCGACGAGCAGATCGCGCAGGCCCACCAGGCCTTCCTCCAGAGCGCCTCCGAGGGGCAGCGCCGCCAGAGTGAACTCAACGGCGGCACGCGCGACAGCCTGCGCGTCGGGAAGAACCTCTGGGCGGGCGTGGGCCTCGTGCGCGGCGGCGCCGGCACCGCCTTCGTCGGCAGCCCCGAGAACGTCGCCGCCGCGCTGCGCGAGTACCAAGCACTCGGGGTCGAGACCTTCATCCTCAGCGGCTACCCGCACCTGGAAGAGGCGTACCGCGTGGCCGAACTTCTGTTCCCCGCGCTGGGCCGCACCAGTCCCGTCTTCACGCCCCGCGACGGGCAGCCTCTGACGCACACCAGCACGCCCAGCGTGCATGGCCCCAGCACCCACGCGCCCGCCCTGCGCGCCAGCGAGCCCGTCCTGACCGACGCCGCGCCCGCCGAACTGGGCCGCTTCCGCAGCATCTGAGCGCCGCCCAGCCCACCCAGACCCATCCACGGGAGGGGGCCCTCATCCCCGCCCCCTCCACTCCCAACCCCCGGAGAGCCCCATGACCACCCGACTGCGTTCTGCTGCCACCCTGACCCTCGCCGCTCTCGCCCTGGGCACCCTGCCGGCCGCGCAGGCGGTGACCTTCACCATCGGCTACCAGAAGGGTGGCCTGCCGAACATCCTCAAGGCGCGCGGCACGCTGGACAAGTACGCCGCGCAGGGCATCGACTTTCGCTGGGTGCTGTTCACCGCCGGACCTCCCCTGCTGGAAGCGGCCAACGCCGGCGCGGTGGACTTCGGCAGTGTCGGCAACGCCCCGGGCGTGTTCGCCCTGGCGGGTGGCGCCAACCTGAAATATGTGGGCGTGACCGTCAACCACAACGACACCACCGAGGCCGTGATCGTCCCCAGGAACTCAGGCCTTCAGAAGGTCAGCGACCTGAAGGGTAAACGCATCGGTGTGGCCCGCGGCAGCAGCGCCCACGCGTTCCTGTACGGCGTGCTGCGCAGCGCGGGCCTGACCTTCAAGGACGTGACGGTCGTGCCGCTGCTGCCCCCCGACGCGCGCCCCGCCTTCGAGAACGGCAGCATTGACGCCTGGGCCATCTGGGACCCGTTCCTGACCACCGCCCTGCAGGGCAGCGGCGGGCGCGTCCTGCGCGACCACGCGGGCCTCGGGCGCGGCGACAGTTACCACCTCGTGCCGGGCAGCGTCCTCCAGAACCCCGAGAAGAAACGCGCCCTGCAGGTCCTGCTGGCCGAACTGGAAAGCGCCGCGAACTGGGCGAACGTGAACCGCCAGACCGTCATCAGCCAGTTCAGTGACGAGCTGGGCATTCCCAGGAGCGTGCTGGCCGTCACCGTGCCCAAGAGCGTGCCCTTCAACATCCGGCCCTTCCGCGCGTCGGACCTGAAACCCCTCCAGGCCCTCTCGGTCGCGTTCCGTGAGGCGGGCGTCCTGCCGCGCGACGTGCCCTTCGGCCCGCAGACGTACGTGACCCTCCCGGCGTTCCGCGCCGCGCTGCCCACCCTGGGGCTCAAGTGACGGTCGGCGCACGCTCCAGGGCCCAGGCGGCGGTCCCAGCCGCGCCCCGCCCGGGCCGCCGCGCCGGGCAGATCTGGCAGGGCGAGTGGGTGCGCTGGCTGGTGCCGCTGCTGATCGTGCTGGGCTGGCAGCTGGCCGCCAGCACCGGCTGGCTCAACCCGCGCGTCCTCCCGGCCCCCAGCGCCGTTGTGAGCGCCGCGTGGGACCTGGCGCGCAGCGGCGAACTGGGCCGCCACTTCCTGATCAGCCTGCAGCGCGCCGGGCTGGGCATCCTGATCGGCGGCGGGCTGGGCTTTACGTTCGGCATCCTGACCGGCACGTTCCGCGCCGTGAACCTGCTGCTCGACACGACCTTCCAGATGATCCGCACCGTCCCGAACCTCGCGCTGATCCCGCTGGTGATCCTGTGGTTCGGTATCGGCGAGAGCGGCAAGGTGTTCCTGATCGCCCTGGCCACCTTCTTCCCGGTGTACCTGAACACCCTGCACGGCGTGACCGGCATTGACCCGCGCCTGACCGAGATGGCCCGCGTGTACGGCCTCTCCCCGCTGGACACCTTCCGCCGCGTCACGCTGCCCGGCGCGCTGCCCGGCGTGCTGGTCGGCGTGCGCTACGCGCTGGGCATCTCCTGGCTGGCCCTGGTCGTCAGCGAGTCCTTTGGCGCCAGCAGCGGCATCGGCTTCCTGGCCATGGACGCCCGCGAGTTCTTCCGCACCGACGTCATCGTGCTGGCCATTCTGATCTACGCCCTGATCGGCAAGGCGGCCGACGTCCTGGTGCGCGCCCTGGAACGCCGCCTGCTGCCCTGGCAGGTGAGCGCGTGACCGCCGTGCCCGTCCTGACCAGCGCCCCCACCTCCACCGGCGTGCCCATCGACCTGCGCGGCCTGAGCGCCGCGTACGGCGAGCACGTCATCCTACGCGACCTGACCTTGAGCGTCACCCCCGGGGAGCGCGTCGCGCTGGTCGGCGCGAGCGGCGGCGGCAAGACCACCCTGCTGCGCGCCCTGGCCGGCCTGATCCCCACGCAGGGCACCCTGCGCATCGGCACGGGCGAGACGGTCCGCACGCGCGTCATGTTCCAGGAAGACCGCCTGCTGCCCTGGCTGGGCGCGCTGGACAACGTCGCCCTGGGCCTGCCCCGCCCGGACCGCCTGCGCGCCGTGCGCGCCCTGCGGGACGTGGGGCTCGCCGGGCGGGAACGCGCGTACCCGCACGAACTCAGCGGCGGCCAGCGGCAGCGCGTGGCCCTGGCCCGCGCGCTCGCTCACCGCCCGGACCTGCTGCTGCTCGACGAACCCTTCGGCGCGCTCGACGCCCTGACCCGCGCCGACATGCACGACCTGCTGGACACGCTGCTGACCGACACGGGCGCCACCACCCTGCTCGTCACGCACGACCTCGACGAAGCCCTGAAACTCACGGACCGCGTGCTGCTGCTGCGCGCCGGGCAGGTCGCGCTGGACCTCCCGGTGCCGCTGGCCCGGCCCCGCCGCCGCCTGGACACCGAGCCGCTGCGCGCCCACCTGGAAACGCAGCTGCACTGATGCCCCCGGAGTGCCGGATTAGGGCGCCGTCCGGGACGTGCTGAGGCCACCTTCACACAGCAGCGCCGCAGCTTGTGGTTCAGGGCTAGCGGCGCTGCCGTCGGGTCAGGCCCCGCGCCTCAGTTCATAAGGCAGGGAAGGGCCAGCGTTCCGGTCAGGCGCGCAGCAGACGGCCCAGCAGGGCCAGCTGCCCCACGTGGTACGCGGTGTGATCCGCCACCAGCAGGAATTCCCGCAGCCACGTCTGCCCACCCGCGTTCACGCCGTTCGGGACGACGGCCAGCAGGTCGGTTGCCGGGTCGTCCAGTAGGGTCAGCAGGGCGCGCAGGTCCTCCCGGTACGCGGCCACCTGCGCCGCCCAGTCCCGCGCCGCGCCCGCCGGGTCGTGCGGCCAGTACCCCTGAGGCCAGCGAACCTCCGCGTAGTGGTCATCCCGGATGAAGTTCAGGATGTCGCGCTGCGTGAACCGCAGGTGCCATAGCACCTCCGACGCCGAGTAGGGCAGACCGGGAAGGCGCTCGCCCGCACGGGCGGTCGGGAAGTCGTCCAGCACCTCGTCCAGCGTGATGTGCGCCTGGGCCTGGGTCAGCAGCGCGCGCACGTGGGCGCGCAGGGCCGCGTCCGCTTCGGGGGTCAGTCCGGTCGTCATGCCCCACCGTACGCCCCACCGGATGAAAAAACCTCCCGCTGCGGGGAGGTTCTCTGCCGGTGGTCCGGTCGGTCAGTACTGACGGCCGAAGATCACGCGTTTGCCGTACGCGCTGGGTTTGCCGCACTTCACGCACTGGCCTTCGCCGTGGTCGTTGAAGAACTCTGCGTCGTCCAGCGGGACGTTGCGGGTGGTGGCCTTGGTGGTCTCCTTGATGCTCTTCTCGCAGTCGGCGTCGCCGCAGTGGTACGCGCGCACCCAGTTGCCCTCCTCAATCTTCGCGGTGAAGGTCTCGAAGTCGTCCACGGGGATGGTGTGCTCCAGCATGAAGCTCGTGGCGCGCTCCAGTAGCCAGTCGTGAATGCTGTCCAGGCGCGCGGTCATGCCAGTCACGGCCTCGGCGCGGGGCAGGGTTTCCTTCTCGTCGCCGTTGCGGTTTTTCACGACGACAACGCCGCTCTCCAGGTCGCGGGGGCCCAGTTCGATGCGGACGGGCACGCCCTTGAGTTCCCAGTCGTTGTACTTGAAGCCGTTCGTCACGCCGTCACGCTTGTCGACTTTCACGCGGACGCCTTGGGCGCGCAGTTCGGCGGCCAGCTTCTCGCCTTCTTCCACCATCTGGTCGAAGTTGTCCTTGCGGCCCACGGGAATCACGACCACCTGAATGGGCGCGATGCGGGGCGGCATGATCAGCCCGAAATCGTCCCCGTGCGTCATGATGATCGCCCCGATGATGCGGCTGGAGATCGCCCAGGAGGTCGTGTGCGCGAACTCCTCACGCTGCTCGCGCGTCTGGAACTTCACGTCGAACGCTTTGCTGAAGTTCTGCCCCAGGTAGTGTGACGTGCCGCTCTGGAGGGCCTTCCCGTCGCGCATCATGCCCTCGATGGAGTATGTGGCAACCGCCCCGGCGAAGCGCTCGCTGGCGGTTTTCTCGCCGCGCACGACGGGCAGCGCCAGCACGTCCCGGCAGAACTCGTGGTAGATGTCCAGCATCTGCCTCACCTCGCCGCGCGCCTCGCTTTCGTCCGCGTGCGCGGTGTGGCCCTCGTGCCAGAAGAACTCGCTTGTGCGCAGGAACGCCTTCGTGCGCAGCTCCGCGCGGAACACGCTGCCCCACTGGTAATGCAGGAAGGGCAGGTCGCGGTAGCTGTTCAGCCAGCCGCTCCACATGTGCCCGATGATCGTCTCACTGGTGGGGCGCATCACGTACGGCTCGGCCAGCTCCTCCGTGCCGATCTTGTTCACCGTGAACAGCTCCGGCGCGAAGCCCTCCACGTGATCCGCTTCCTTGGTGATAAAGCCCATGGGAATCAAGGTGGGGAAGATCAGGGACTCGTGCCCGGTCGCCTTGAAACGGTCATCCAGCCAGCGCTGAATGTTCTCCCACAGCGAGCTCCCATAGGGCCGCACGACCATCGCGCCCGCCACGGGGGAGTTGTCGGCCAGATCGGCCTTTTTCACGACCTCGTTGTACCAGTCGTTGAAATCCACGCTCTGGGGCGTCACGCCGTACTGCTGCGCCTTCTTGTCCTGTTTGCCGCCGTCTTTCGTCATCGCCCCCCATGATACCGGGCGCCGGGTGACGATCAGGGCGTGAAGGTCATTTCATGCGCTTGAGGGTGCAGCGCGGTGCGTCGCCGGGTGTGCTGCGTGACAGGTAGGTGTTCGCGTCGTTCAATGTATGGAACGCGAAGCCGGTGAAGATCTTCAGAGTCGTCTGTTCAGACGGTTTGAGAATCACACAGAGCTGATATGGCGTGGCGCCGCCCATCCATTCCACTCGCAGGTGTTCCGGTACGGTGGGGCTCGACTTCACGTTACCAATGCTGTAGAGCACGCCCTGCTGCCGGTTGCTCGTCTGGAGCAGCAGGCCGATCCCCGGAATGGTCATGGATTCCTTTAACTCGAGGGTAACGGGAGCGATCTGGTTCTTCTCGACCGTCACCTGCCAGCGTTGCCCGGCCCTGAGGACACTCTGGACGGTGGGGGCGGACGCCGCAGATACGGTGCCGCAGAGCAGAGAGGCTAGGAACATCGGCAGCAGAGGACGGCGCATCCGACCATGCTAGGTCAAGTGCGTGCATCTCCCTTGCTCAGATTCGCTGTGGCGGAGCTGACGTCGGATGACGGTTGCCTCAAGGTCGGGTCAGGCTGGCCTGAATGATCCTGTCATGGGGTGGCCATCTGGCAGGGCGACACTGCTCGCATGACGAAGATGAATGCCGGCGAGATCAGTGAGCACATCGCGCAGACCGTGAAGACCCGCCTGGAGCAGGGTGGCGAGCACCTTCAGGTGAAGGACGTGAACGGCGAGCACGTGGGCACCGTGGATCATATGGACGGCGACCGCGTGAAGCTGACGAAGACGGACAGCGCGGACGGACAGCATCATTACCTGAGCCTAGATCAGGTGGAGAGCGTGGATGACGTGGCGGTGTACCTGAACGTGGAGCGCAGCGCCATCGCGTAATCCCTCTGGTTGAACCCCTGGCGGCGTGGCGAGCAGGTCACGCCGCTTTTTTGTGCCCGTCCGGAACGTTCAGGTGGCCTCAAGTGTTCCTGAGGGCGCGTGAAGGTGCGCCTCAGGGAGGGGCTGGGGTGGGCGCCTAGGGTGATGAGCGGAACGGTTTAACGTCATACGACTTCATTCGTACAGTCCATCTGGAGCTCTTCATGCCTACTATTCAGACCAAGCACGCGCACGCCCCGCAGACCGAGTTGTACTACGAAACCTACGGCCAGGGCCGTCCGGTCGTGCTCATCCACGGCTGGCCGCTGTCGGGCCGCATGTGGGAAGGGCAGATCGACGCGCTGCGCCACGCCGGGTATCAGGTCGTGTCGTATGATCGCCGCGGCTTTGGCGAGAGCGGCAAGACCGCGACCGGCTACACCTACGACGTGTTCGCCAGTGACCTGAAGGACCTGCTGGAGGAATTGAACCTGACCGACGTGACGCTGGTGGGCTTCAGCATGGGCGGGGGCGAGGTCAGCCGCTACGCCGGGCTGTACGGCACGGACCGCGTGCGCAGCGCGATGCTGGTGGCGTCCGTCGCGCCGTACCTGCTCAAGACCGCGGACAACCCGGACGGCGGCATGAGCGTGGAGGACATCGAGGGCATGGTGAAGCAGGTGGCGCAGAACCGCCCGCAGTTCCTGGCCGGATTCACGAAGAAGTTCCTGAACTGGGACGAGAACGGCACCAAGCTGGGTGACGAGTTCCTGGATTTCGCGGCCATGATGTACATGCAGGCGTCCCCCGTGGCCACGCAGGAGTGCGTGCGCGCCTTCGGCGAGACGGACTTCCGCGCCGATCTGGCGAAGCTGAGTGTGCCGACGCTCGTTGTGCACGGCGACAAGGACCAGATCGTGCCGCTGGAGGCGAGCGGGCAGCGCGTGCCGCAGTACGCGCCGAACGCCGAACTGCACGTGATGACGGGTGCGCCGCACGGCCTGAACGCCACGCACAACGACGAGTTCAATAAGATCCTGCTGGACTTCGTGGCCCGCTGAGTCACGATTGAACTGGGGCGGTCTGGCCGGGTGCCGGGCTGCCCCTGCCCTTGGTGGGGGAGAGGGAAGCCCCATCTTGGAAACAGTTCCAAAATCTGGGTATGCTGGGGGAGCCATGCCTCAACCTGCCCTTTCCCGGACGCTGATGACCGGGGCGCTGCGCGCCGCCTTCGACGACGACCGCGACGCCGACACCTTCGCGCTGCGCCTGGACCGCTACGGCCCGGAACTGCTCGCCAGCCTCCAGGCCGCCTACGGCGAGCAGGCCGAGCCCCTGCTGGCGCAGCTGCTGGAGGTCATGCTGCACGCCTACCACACCCGCCCCGCCGACCTGAAACGGCTGGACGAGGCCCGGCTGCTGACCCCCGACTGGCTCCAGCGGCCGGACACGGTGGGGTACGTGGCGTACACCGACCGCTTCGCGGGCACCCTGAAGGGTGTGCAGGGTCACCTCCCGTACCTGGAGGACCTGGGGGTCACGTACCTGCATCTGATGCCCCTGCTGAAACCCCGGCCCGGTGAGAACGACGGCGGGTACGCTGTGATGGATTACCGCGCCGTGCGGGACGACCTGGGCAGCATGGACGACCTGTCGGCGCTGGCCGCCGACCTCCGGGCACGCGGCGTGAGCCTCGTGCTCGACCTGGTGCTGAACCACGTGGCACAGGAACACGAGTGGGCGCGCCGGGCCCGCGCGGGCGATCCCACCCACCGCGCGTACTTCCACATCTACCCGGACCGCACCGAGCCCGACGCCTACGAGCGCACCCTGCCCGAGGTCTTCCCGGATTTCGCGCCCGGGAACTTCACCTGGGATGACGCGGCGCAGGGCTGGGTGTGGACGACCTTCAACACGTACCAGTGGGACCTGAACTGGTCAAACCCCGACGTGCTGCGCGAGTTCGTGGACATCATCCTGCACCTCGCCAACCGCGGCGTGGAGGTCTTCCGGCTGGACGCCATCGCGTTCCTGTGGAAACGCCTGGGCACCGACTGCCAGAACCAGCCCGAGGTGCACCACCTGACCCGCGCGCTGCGCGCCTGCGCCCGCATCGTGGCGCCCGCCGTGGCCTTCAAGGCCGAGGCGATCGTCGCGCCCGCCGACCTGATCCACTACCTGGGCACCCGGGACCACCACGGGAAGGTCAGTGACATGGCGTACCACAACTCGCTGATGGTGCAGCTCTGGAGCAGTCTCGCCAGCCGCGATACCCGCCTGTTCACGCAGGCCCTGTCCGCCTTCCCGCCCAAACCCACGAACACCACCTGGGGCGTGTACGTCCGCTGCCACGACGACATCGGCTGGGCGATCAGCGACGCGGATACGAACGCCGTGGGCCTCAGCGGGCCCGGGCACCGGCACTTCCTGTCGGACTTCTACAGCGGCGAGTATCCGGGGACCTTCGCGCGTGGGCTGGTCTTCCAGTTCAACCCGCAGACCGGGGACCGCCGCATCAGTGGCACGCTCGCAAGTCTCGCCGGACTGGAGGCCGCGCTGCACGGCGGCCAGCCGCAGGCCGTGGATCACGCCGTGCGGCGCATCCTGCTGCTGCACGCCGTGATCCTGGCATTCGGGGGCGTGCCGCTGCTGTACATGGGCGACGAACTGGCCCTCCTGAACGACCACGCCTTTGGCGACACGCCCGAGCACGCCGCCGACAACCGCTGGGTGCACCGCCCCCGCATGGACTGGACCCGCGCGCAGGACGCCGCCCGCGACGCGGGCACCCCGCACGGCCGCGTGAACGCCGGACTGCGCCACCTGATCCACGCGCGGCGGGCGCTGCCGCACCTGCACGCCAGCATCGAGAGCCGCGCCCTGCCCAGCCCCGACCCGTGCGTGCTGCTGCTGCGCCGCGACCACCCGCAGGGCACGTTCCTGGGCGTGTACAACTTCAGCGAGCACACCATCCACTTCCCCGCCCACGTCCTGCGGGACGTGCTGGGCGAGCACGCCGTGGATCACGTGGCCGGGAGTGCCTTCACGTTCGGGGCGCATCCCGTCACGCTGGACCCCTACCGCGCGCTGTGGCTCACGAGGACGTGAGGGGCATCACGCGCGGCAGGTGCCCCTCGGCGGGTAGCGTGAACTGCACCAGCAGCCCCTCCTCCTGAGGTTCCAGCCAGATCCGCCCCCCGTGCCGCTCCACGACCTTGCGGCACACCGCCAGCCCGATGCCGTTTCCGCCGGTCACCGCGCGGCTGTGCAGCCGCTGGAACATCACGAACACCCGCTCCACATGCTGCGGCGCAATCCCGATGCCGTTGTCACGGAGCGTGAACTGCACCTGCGTGCCGTCCGCCGTGACCTCACCGGACAGGTGCACCCGCAGGGGCCGCGCCGCGCGGAACTTCAGGGCGTTGCCCAGCAGGTTCTGCAGCAGCTGCCGCGCCTGCGGCGCGTTGGCCTCCACGCGGGGCAGCGTGCCGCGCGTCACCTGCGCGTGCGGCGGCCACGGCAGGCCCCGCACCGCCTCGTCCCACAGGTTCCCCAGGTCCAGCGGCTGCATGGGCGGCTGCGCCGCCACGTTCGACAGGGTCAGGATGTCCCGCACCAGCTGCCGCGCCCGCGTGACCTGCTCCGTGATGCGCAGCAGGTACGTGTCCGCCCGTTCATCCAGCGCCTTCCCGGCGTACCGGTGCCGCAGGATGTCCGCGTACGCGCCTAGCGTCCGCAGCGGCTCCTGCAGGTCGTGGCTGGCCACGTACGCGAACTGCGCCAGCGCCTGGTTGCGGTCCTCCAGTTCCGCGTTACGCCGCGCCAAGATCGCCTGACTGTCCTCCAGTTCCTGCGTGCGTTCCTCCACCCGTTCTTCCAGCGTGCGGGCCAGGCGCAGGACCTCCAACTCGGCGAGTTTGCGCCGCGTGATGTTCTCGTGCGCCACCACCGCGTACCGCGCGCTGTCCTGCATGAACGGCGTCACGCGCGCCATGAAGTAGCGGTCCTCCGTCGGAGAGTGGCAGGGGTACTCCAGTTCGAACAGGGTCTCCTCGCCGGCCAGCACGGCGCGGATCCCACGGGCAATCTGATGGGCGTCCTCCAGGTCCGGGCCGACCGTGGCGTCACAGATCTCCAGGTAATTGACGCCCTCGCCGCTGTCACCGC
Organism: Deinococcus radiotolerans; assembly: GCF_014647435.1. Taxonomy (NCBI): domain Bacteria; kingdom Thermotogati; phylum Deinococcota; class Deinococci; order Deinococcales; family Deinococcaceae; genus Deinococcus; species Deinococcus radiotolerans. Next base: position 374,822 of record NZ_BMPE01000002.1, read on the forward strand.
CGTTCGCCTGCGCAAACCGGCGCCACGCCTCGTTCACCAGCACGATCACGCCCCGGTCATCCAGGATGGCGACACTGGCCGCCAGCGCATCAAACGCGGACGCCACGAACCGCACGGGCGGCGCGGCGCTCATGCTGCCCGCCTGACCGGTGACCGGGCGGGCCCACCGGTCGCGGTCAGGTGAGGTCCGCAGGGCGTCATGCATTCAGCCTAGCAGGCGCGCCCCCATCCCCCCATCCGGGGGTCCGGCCCACAGACCCCACCGGATGGGTGCAGTAAGGTGAGGTGATGTCCCGACCCTTCACGCTGCTCCTCGTCGAGGATGAACTGGCTGACGCCGAACTGTTCCAGGACATGCTCGTGGAAGTGGCCCCCGACATTCAGGTCACGCACGTCGAGCACGGCCAGGCCGCCCTGGACCACCTCACGCGCACCCAGCCGGGCCGCCCGGACCTGATCGTGCTGGACCTGAACATGCCCGTCATGAACGGCCACGACTTCCTCGCGCAGGCCAAGACCATCCCCGCGCTGCGCGGCATTCCCGTGCTGGTCCTGTCCACGTCCGACCACCCGGAGGACATCCACCGGGCGTATGACGGTCAGGCCAGCGGGTATGTCCTGAAGCCCGGCACGTACCAGGAGTACACGCAGGTGCTCTCCACCATCCAGGCGTACTGGCGCGGTCTGGTCAAGCTGCCCAGCGTGGAGGAACTCACGGGGACCTGACCGCCCCCACCCGGAGGTCGCCATGCCCGCCCCCCGCCGCACCCTGATTCCCACCGAGACCCTGCTGCGCGCCGCCCGCAGCGCCGCCGAGCGCCTGTCTCACCTCAGCCGTGACCCCGAGGTGCGCCGCGACGCCGCCGAGGTGGCCCGCAGCGTCGCGAAACTGCTCGCCTCGGTCCGCCGCGCGGGCCACCCGCCCCGGCGCCCCTGAGCGCCACAGCACAAGAAGGAGAGGCGACACTGGCCTCTCCCTCTGTCTGACCGCGCGGCTTACAGCAGCGCCAGCAGCAGCTTGTGGACCAGCCAGCCCAGCGCAATGCACACCGGAATGGTGTAGATCCACGCCTGCACGATCCGTCCGGCCACCTGCCACTTGACCTTCTTGAAGCCCTTGGTGGTGCCCACGCCCATGATCGCCGTGCTGATCGTGTGCGTCGTGCTGACCGGGATGCCCAGGCGACTCGCGCCGTCAATGATCAGCGCCGCGCTCGTCTCGGCAATGAAGCCGTCCACGGGCTTGAGATCCACAACCTTGAAGCCCATCGTCTTGATGATCCGCCAGCCGCCCACGGCGGTCCCGGCGCCCATCGCGGTCGCGGCGGCCAGAATCACCCACAGCGGCACGATCTCGATCTTGGTGTTCGTGTACGCCGCCAGCGCGAACGTGATGATCCCCATGGTCTTCTGCGCGTCGTTCCCGCCGTGCGAGAAGGCCATGAACGCCGCGCTCAGGATCTGCAGCGAGCGGAACGTGCGGGTCACGACGCGCGGCTTCATCCAGCGTAGCACCAGCCACGAGATCAGCAGGAACAGCAGGATCGGAATGATGAACCCCAGCGCCGGGGAGTACACCAGGCCCATCAGGGTCTTCTTCACGCCTTTCGGGATGATGATGCCCCAGCCGCCCACCGCGACGCCCGCGCCCACCATGCTGAACACCAGCGCGTGACTGCTGCTGCTGGGCAGGCCCTTCCACCACGTGAAGAGGTTCCAGGCGATGGCGCTGACCAGCGTGGCCCCCACGAGGTGCAGCGTGGCGTAATCCTGCGGAATGATGTCTTTGCTGATGGTCTTGGCGACCGCCGTGCCCGCCAGGGCGCCCACGACGTTCAGGACGGCGCTCATGGCGATCGCCTGCGCGGGCGTCAGGACCTTGGTGGCCACCGACGTGGCAATCGCGTTGGCGGTGTCGTGAAAGCCGTTGATGAAGTCAAAGATCAGCGCCAGCGCCACGATGACGATCAGGCTGAGAAGTGCAGTGTCCACAGCCGGGCCTCAGGCGTTCTTCAGGAGGATGCTTTCAACGGTCTTCGCCACGCGCTGCGCCTGATCGCTGGCGTTCTCGATGAGCGCCACGATCTCGCCGCCGCGCATGGCGCGGATCATGCCCTGCACGTCGTTCACGCCGTGGTACAGGGTACGCTGCACCTCGTCGCTGATCGTGTCGCCCTGGTCCTCCAGCGCGCGGATCTCCTTGGCGATGCGGGTCAGCTCGCCTATCTTGCCGCTCTGCTCGATCATGGGCATGCCCTGCGCGAGCAGCGCGCACTGCTGCTCGACCACGCGGGCCAGGCGCGCCATGGCGGGCAGCGGGGCCTCCACGCCGTACAGGCTGAGTTTGCGCGCGGCGTCCTCCATGTCGTCCACGAGGTCGTCGAGTTCGTCGTTCAGCGCGATGATGTCCTCGCGGTCAAAGGGCACGATGAACGACTCGGCCAGCAGGCTGGTCACCTCGGCGCTCAGGCGGTCCCCCTCGTGCTCCAGGTCACGGACGCGCTGGACTTTCGTGTCGACATCGGTGTAGTTCTCCAGCAGGTCCACGAGGGCCTGCGCGGTCGCGTGCGCGTTGCGCGCAGCGGCGGCGAACTTTTCACTGAACTTGGGGTTGCTGGGCATGAATTTTGACAGAACCATGACAATCCTCCCGATTCTCCACCCGAATGTCATGGGAATGTCAGCCCGGGCGGTCAAGGTTGGGCGGGAGGGCCCGTCTGGTCGCCTCCCGCCGTTGAAGCTTCAGTGTACTGGGTTCAGGGCAGCTTGAGGGGTTCCGTGAACGTCGCGCGGCACTGGTTGGCGCAGTCCGTGCTGTTGGCCCCCGCCGGCGTGCTGCCCGCGCTGGGGATGATGTCGCCCGCGCCGTAGCCGTCCCCGCCGAAAATGCCGCCCATCAGGCCGATCCCGGCGGCGGGCTTGCCGCTCAGGCCCAGCGCCGTCCAGGGAATCGCGAGTTCCACGGTCTGCTCGGGGGCCGTGCCACTGCTGGCCTGCAGGTAGTCGGCGGCGTTCACCTCGGGCGTGGCCGTATCACTCTGCACCAGGCGCAGCTGGGCCTTCTCTGTGCCGTAGCGGGCGATGAAGGCGTTCACGCCGTCCACCTGGCCGCTGAAGGTCGCGGCGCGCTTCCAGGCCTCGAACTGATCGGCCTGTTTCGCGCCGCCGGGCGCGGTGTCTAGGTACAGGATCGCGCTGTTGCCGTCCACCCGGTACGTGTACGCGAGGTACAGGTACTGGGCGTCACTGTCGGCCCGCAGGGTCAACCAGTTGTTGTTCGCGCCGAAGGTCCCCTCGGCGGGACTCTGCGCGCTGACGGCGGGGGCGGTCCAGTCGCTCAGGTTGCCGTCGATGGTGTACTTCGTGCGGATGTCGCGCGCCAGGTCAATGTTGGCGTTCTGCGCGGGCGCCGTGACGTTCAGGGTGCCGTCCAGGTAGCCGCCCGCGCTGGCCTTCAGGGTCTGCGCTCCGGCGGGCACGCGCAGGGTGTACGTGCCGTCCGGGAAGGTGACCGCGTAGTTCAGGTCGGAGTTGGCGCTCGTGGCTTCCACCAGGGCCCCGCCCAGGTTCTGCCCGCTGCCCGTGACACGCCCGGTGATCGTGGCGGCCGGGACGGGCTGCTCGGTGAAGTCGTACGTGCCGCTGTAGGCGTTGCCGTTCGTGCCGACCACGTAGGCGCGGTCGCCCTGACCCGGGGCCTCGTAGCCGCCGTTCTTCGCGCTGGCGCTGTCGTTCCCGAACTTGAACTTCACCTCACGGAACAGCGGCAGGTCGATGCTGGTCTTCCACACGCCCGGCGTGTCCTGGGTCATGGGGTACTCGATCTGGCTACCGGTGTCGAAGCGGCGCAGTTCGATGGGCCCGTTGCCCTGCGTGCGGGCGTCTACGGTGAACGTCACCTTCGCGGTGTTCTTGCTGCTCGGCGTGCCCGTGACCGTCACGCCCCTGCTCTCGGCCCCGGCGCTGTCCACGGTGACCACGCGGAAGGTGGTGTTGACGTCGTTCGTCAGGCCGCGCACCAGGAAGCTGCCCTGCGTGGCGGGAATGGGCGCAAAGTTCACGAGGCGCTCGGTGCCGCCAGCGGGCGTCACGTACACGCGGTACCCGGCGACCTTCGCGTCCGTGCCCGGCGTCCAGATGAGCTGCGCGGCGCTGTCCCCAGCCTTCACGGTCAGCCCCGCGACTTCGGGCAGCGCCGGGTTCACGGTGCCTGCCGCGCCGGAGCCGCCGGGGGCGGTGACGGCCAGCACGCTGCGGGCGGGCACGCGGCCGACCAGTTTGCCGCCGCTGACGCTCAGGGTCATGACGCGGCCCGTCACCTCGGTCAGCGTGGTGCCGGAGAAGGTGCCCAGCAGCGGAATCCCGCTGCCACTCAGGCTGCCCAGGTCCAGGTCCGTGTCGCCGTTGTTCACGACGAACACCACCGGCTGCCCGGCCACGCCCTGCACACCGCTGATCACGCGCCGGTAGGCCAGGACGGGCGCGCCACCGTTCGGGCGCCAGAGTTCCTGCTGCGCGCCGCGCGTCAGCGCGCGGTACTTCGCGCGGGCGGCGGCCAGGGCTCCCAGGCGCTCGTCCAGCGTGCTGCTCCCCAGGCGCGTGAAGTCCATGTCCTCGCGGTTGCCCTCTCCCAGCGGGTAGTCGTAGGGATCACCCTTGCCGGCCTGCGCGTACTCGGTGCCCTGCCAGACGCTGGGTGTCCCACGCGAGAAGTACATGGTGGACAGCGCCAGGTCGAGGCGCTCGGCGGCCTGCGCGGCGCTGCCACCCCGCTCGGTCACCTCGCTGACGAAGCGGCGCACGTCGTGGTTGTCCACGAAGGTCGTCAGGCGGGTGGGGTCACGGTACACGCCGTCCTGCGCGAACACGTCCGCCATGCGGTCGAGGTTGCCGCCCGTGCTGCTCATCTGATCCTTGAAGGCGTAGTACAGCGCGAAGTCGAACACGCTGGGCGCGCCCAGGTCGTTCATGAAGCGCGCGAGGTACGCGGGGTTGCCGTCGAACACCTCACCCACCGACCAGATCTTGGCCGGGTCGCCCGCGCCGCCCGCCTTGAAGAACTGCGTCCAGTACGCGTCGGGCACGTGCTTCATGGTGTCGATACGCAGCCCGTCGATGCCGGTCGCGCCGCGCCAGTACGTCACGAAGTCGTTCAGGTACGCGGTGACGGCCGGGAGTTCCTGCTTGAAGTCCGGCAGGCCCGCCAGATCGCAGTCGGTGGTCTTGTTCGTGGACGCGTCGCAGTCGGCTTTCGTGTGGAACCAGTCGGGGTTCGTCTTCGTGAGGGTCGCGCCGTACCCGGCGTGGTTCACCACGATGTCCTGGATGACCTTGATGCCGTTCCTGTGCGCCGTGTCGATCAGGGCCTTGTACTCGTCCAGGGTCCCGAAGTGCGGATCGACCTTCTTGAAGTCCTCGGCCCAGTAGCCGTGGTACCCCGCGAACGGTTTGCCCAGGCTGGGGCCGCTGCCGGTGTTGATCGCGGGGACCTGCAGCACGACCGGGCTGACCCAGATGGCCGTGAAGCCCATGCGCTTGAAGTACCCCTCGTCGATCTTGGCTTTCAGGCCCGCGAAGTCCCCGCCGTGCCATGCCAGGGGGTTGGTGCGGTCGGCGCGGTCGCCCGCGTCACGGTTGAGGCCGTTGTCGTTGGCGGCGCTGCCGTTGGCGAAGCGATCGGTCATCGCGAAGTAGATGACCTCGTCCTGCCAGGCGCGCGCCGCGCCGGGGGTGGGGGCTTTGTACAGGCTACAGGCCGACAGAGACAGCGTCAGGGCTGCCAGGGCGCCCGCGCGCCCGACCATATGGAAGCGTTTCATGTTAGGTCTATATTCAAATGGGAAGCGCTTCCGAAAGTCAATCTTCACCGTTCGCTCACGACGCAAGGACGCTGACAGTTCCCCGCCGGTCCCCGCCCCTACGCTGACCCCATGAAAGCCACCTGGAACGGCGTGACCATCGCCCAGTCCGACGACACCGTGGTCGTCGAGGGCAACCACTACTTCCCCGCAGGCAGCGTGAACCCCGAGTACCTGCGCCCCAGCACCACCCACACCACCTGCCCCTGGAAGGGCGAGGCCAGCTACCACAGCCTCCACGTGAACGGGCAGGAGAACCCCGACGCCGCGTGGTACTACCCCACGCCCAAGGACGCCGCGCGGCAGATCGCGGGCCGCGTCGCCTTCTGGAAGGGCGTGCAGGTCACCCAGGACTGAGCGCCCCTCGCAGGTCCGGCCGGGTCAGCCCACCAGGATGTCGCGCTCCGGCGGGTACTTGATCACCCCGCGGGACGTCTCGCGCAGGTTCAGCGCCAGCGCGAACGTCACGGGTCCGATCCGGCCCAGGTACATCAGCGCGCACAGGACGATCAGGCCCGCGTCGTTCAGGCGGTGCGTCACGTCCAGGCTCAGGCCCACCGTCGCGGCGGCGCTCACCGTCTCGAACAGCAGCGGCGTGAACCCCAGCGTGGGGTTCGTGACCAGCATCAGGAAGAAACCCGTGAACACCAGCAGCGTGTAGATGGTCGTGATCGTCCCGGCGCGCACCACGTTCTCGGGCACGATCTGCCGCCCGAACGCGATCAGTTCCGTGCGGCCCCGGATCAGGTTCCAGGCGCTGACCAGCAGGATCGCGAAGGTGCTCGTCTTGATCCCGCCGCCCGTGGAACCGCTGTTCGCGCCGATGAACATCAGCGCGATCATCACAAAGACGCTGCCCGGCGCCAGGGCCGTCATGTCCACCGTGGCGAAGCCCCCCGAGCGCGGTGTCACGCTCTGGAACACGGCGGCCAGCAGCTTGCCGCCCGTGCCCAGCCCCTTCAGGGCCCCGCTCCACTCCAGCGCGAGCAGCACGGCGGCGCCCAGCACCAGCAGCGCCCCGGTCGTCACCAGGGTCAGGCGGCTGTAGACCATCAGGCGGTTGCAGCGCGGATTGGCCAGATGAGTCAGGACGTTCAGCTGCACCAGGAAGCCCAGCCCACCCAGCACGATCAGCAGCGCGATCACCCCGCTGACCAGGGGGTCCTGCACGTAGGGCGCCATCCCACCGGGCAGCACCACGAAGCCCGCGTTGTTGTACGCGCTGACCGCGTGGAAGGCCGCCTGGTACAGGCCCTCGCCCAGCCCGAACTGCGGCACGAAGCGCGCCGAGAGCAGCAGCGTGCCCACGCCCTGCGCCGCGAAGGTGTATACGAAGATGATCCGCACCAGCCCCAGCACGCCGCCCACGTCCAGGGCGTTCACCTGCTGCGCCAGCTGCTGCCGCTCGCTGAAGTTCACGCGCCGGCCGGTCAGCAGCGCGAACAGCGTCCCGAACGTGATGATCCCCAGGCCCCCCACCTGCGCCAGCAGCAGGATGACGACCTGCCCCAGCCGGGTGAACGTCTCGCCGGTATCGGCCACGACCAGCCCCGTGATGCAGGTGGCGCTCGTCGCGGTGAACAGCAGCTCCACGCTGCTCAGGGTGACGCCCGGGCGGGTCATGCCCGGCAGGTGTAGCGCCGCCGCGCCCACCGCGACGCCCAGCAGGTACACCAGCGCGATCAGCTGCGGGGGATTCAGGCGTCGCCGCCGCAGTCGCCGGCTCATCCGATCAGGATGTCCTTGTCGGCGGGGTAGCGGATGAGCGCGCGGCTGTCCGGGCGGTTGAACGCCACCGCGAACGTCAGCGGCCCGATGCGGCCCAGGAACATCAGCAGGATCAGAACCACGTGCTGGTCCGGGTTCAGCAGCGGCGTGGTGTTCATGCTCAGGCCCACCGTGCCGAACGCACTGACCGCCTCAAAGAACAGGTTCACGAACAGCACGTCCCCGCGCGTGTTGAACACCAGCAGCAGCAGGAACATCCCGTTCACCAGCCCGATGCTCAGCAGGCCGACCGTCATGGCCCGCAGGATCGTGTCCGTGTCGATGCGCCGCCGGAACAGCGTCGTGTCGCGCCGCCCGCGCACCATGCTCCAGGCGGACGCCATCATCACGTAGAAGGTGCTGGTCTTGATGCCGCCGCCCGTCCCACCAGGGTTCGCGCCAATGAACATCAGGATGATCGACACGAACAGCGTCGAGAGGTGCATCGCGCCGTAATCCAGCGTGTTGAAACCCGCCGTGCGCAGCGTGACGCTCTGGAAGAAGCTCGCCAGCAGCTTCCCCCCGAATCCCAGCGGCGCCAGCGTCTTCGGGTTGCTCCACTCGAACACGAGGTACACCAGCGTGCCCACCACCAGCAGGGCCGCCATCATGGTCAGCACCAGCTTGCTGTGCACCATCAGGCGATTGCGGCGCGGGCTGAGCAGGTGCGCGACCACGTTCAGCTGCACCAGGAAGCCCGTGCCGCCCAGGATGATCAGCAACGCGATCACCAGGCTCACCAGCGGGTCGTCCACGAAGCCCATCAGGTTGTCGCTGTACAGCGCAAAACCCGCGTTGTTGAAGGCACTCACCGAGTGGAACAGCGCGTAGAAGATGCCCCGGCCCCAGCCCTCCAGCGGCACGAACCGGAACGCCAGGAGTGCCGCACCAACCAGTTCGATCACGAAGGTGTACAGGAAGATGCTGCGGATCAGGCCCAGCACGCCCCCGGCGTTCAGCGCGCCCACCTGCTGCGCCACCCGCAGGCGCTCGGTGAAGTTCACGCGGCGGCGCGACAGCAGCGCGAACGACGTCCCGAACGTGATGATCCCCAGACCCCCCAGCTGGATGAGCAGCATGATCACCAGCTGCCCCGCCCGGTTGAAGTCCCGGCTGGGGTCGATGACGTTCAGGCCCGTCACGCACAGCGCGCTCGTGGACGTGAACAGCGCCTGCAGGAAGTTCACGCTGCGGCGTGTGCCGTCCCCATTCATGCCGTGCAGCCCCGGCAGGGTCAGGATCAGTCCGCCCAGCAGAATGGCCAGAGCGAACGACAGCGCGATCAGCTGCGGGGGGCTCAGGCGGGCCAGGAGGCCCTTGCGGCGGCTGGCGCGACCCGGGTCCAGCGTGGGGGGAGGGGGGGGCACGCTGCTCATAAGGGCGGCCCGGATTCTACGCCCCGCCGCGCAGCCCGTATACTGATCTGCTATGCCGCGCCCCGCCCGCCCCGACCGAAACGCGCCCAAGGGCCGCCCCCGCCCCAAAGTCGATCACCGCACCCGCCAGCCCGCCCGCGAGTATGAACTGGACGTCCTGGCCGGACTGGAAGACGTCGCCGCGACCGAACTGGCCGGCGTGCCCCTGGCCCGCGACGTGCGCGGCCTGCGCTTCTGGTTCCCCGGGAGCCCCGAACGCCTGACCCGCCTGCGCAGCGTCGTCGCCGTGTACCGCATCCAGACCTGGGACGTGCCCCGCCCGCGCGGCCTGCTGGGCAACCAGCAGCTCTCCGAACTCACCGCGTACCTGCGCGAGGTCATCGAGGTCGGCGGGCACCGCTCGTTCCGTTTCGGGGCCGCCGGGAAGGACAGCCCCGTCATGCAGCGCCTCGCGGAGGAGCTCCAGGGCACTCTGGGGCTCCCGCACGACCCCGAAGCGGGTGAACTCCTGATCCGCCTGCGTCCCAGCGACGACGGGCAGGGCTGGGACGTCCTGGCCCGCATCACCCCCAGGCCGCTCAGCGCCCGCCCGTGGCGGGTGTGCAACATGGCGGGCGGCCTGAACGCCACCATCGCCTACGCCGCGCACAAACTCGCCGGGCAGCGCGACAACGACCGCATCTTCAACCCCATGAGTGGCAGCGGCACCCTCCTGATCGAACGCGACCTGATGGGGCCCAGTGCCGCCCTGGTCGGCGTGGACATCAATCCCGAGGCCGTGCGGTGCGCGCAGGAGAACATCCGCGCCGCCAAACGCCAGATCGAGGTCGCGCAGCGCGACGCCCTGCACACCGACCTCCCCGCCCGCTCCTTCGACCTGATCATGGCCGACCTCCCCTGGGGCGACGCGATCAGCACCCACGGCGCGAACGAGACCCTGTACCCCGCCTTCCTGACCGAGATGCACCGCCTCACCAGCCAGCGCGGGCGGCTGTGCGTCATCACCCACGAGATCCGCCTGTTCGAACGCGTCCTCCAGAACCAGCAGAAATGGCACGCGCACGAACTCTTCCAGGTCGCCAGCGGCGGCCACCACCCCAAGGCGTACCTGCTCAGCAAAGGCTGAGGGGCGGCGGGGCGAGGTGACCGCCGCGGTCCCACCCCCCTGCACACCCCGGCCACCCCGCACCCGGCGACCCGGTACGCTGCTCGCATGACCGACCGACCGTTCCGCTGGGGGCTGCTGGGCGCCGCCCGCATAGCCCAGGCCCTCATTCCCGCGATCCGCGAGGCGGGCGGCGAGGTCGCAGGCTTCGGCGCGCGTGACCCGCACTCGGCGCGGGTACAGGCCTTCGCCGAGCAGTGGGACGTGCCAGTGCTCGGCACCTACGAGGACGTCATCGCCGCGGACGTGGACGCCGTGTACAACCCCCTGCCGAACGACGCGCACCTGCCCTGGAGCGTGGCGGCCATGCGCGCGGGCAAGCACGCCCTGACCGAGAAGCCCGTCGCGCTGAACGCCGCGCAGGCGCAGGCCATCGCGGACGCCGCGCGCGAGACCGGACAGCTGCACCTCGAAGCCTTCGCGTACCGCTTCCAGCCGCACGTGGACCGCGTGCGCGAGATCGCCGCGCAGGAACTCGGGGAGATCCGCGCGGTGCGGGGCATGTTCGGGTTCCACATGACCAACCCCGACGACTTCCGCTGGAACGCCGACCAGGGCGGCGGGGCGCTGCTGGACGTCGGCACGTACCCCGTGAACCTCATCCGGCTGCTGCTGGGCGAACCCGCCGCCGTGACCGCCCAGGCCCGCTGGACGCCCGGCGGGGTGGACCTGGGCCTGAGCGGCACCCTGGAGTACCCGCACGCGCTGGCCAGCGTGGACTGCGCCGTGGACTGGCTGCACGACCGCAGCGCCCAGCGCCTGACCGTGATCGGCACGCGCGGCGTGCTGGACGTGGACGGCGTGTTCCACAGCCACACCCAGGAGCCCACCACCCTGCGCGTGGAGGTCGAGGGGCAGGCCCGCACCGAGCAGGCCGGGCCCGGCAACGGCTACGCGCGGATGGTCGCGCACTTCCAGCGCGCCGCGCGCGGTCAGGAGGCGCTGCGCTTCACGCCGGACGACGCGGTCGCGCAGGCCCGCGTCCTCGACGCGCTGCTGCAGGCCGCCCACACCGGTCAGCGCGTGCCTCTCACCCCCTGAAAAGGGGCAGGCCCGGCGCGGCCCGTAGAATGCCGCTCATGACCGACATCCTCCAGGGCTGGCAGCCCGCGCCCGCCGGGCACAAGCACGTCGTGAGCGTCAGCCTGGGCAGCAGCGCCCGCAACGCTCGCGAAGACGTCACTGTGCTCGGCCAGCCGTTCATCATCGAACGCCTCGGCACCGACGGCGATCCGAAGAAGATGGCCGCGCTGTTCCAGGCGCTCGACGGTAAGGTCGACGCCTTCGGACTGGGCGGCGCGGACCTGTACGTCATCGCGGACGACAGACGCTACACCTTCCGCAACGTCCGCGCCCTGGTCAAGAACGCCGTCAAGACCCCCGTCCTGGACGGCTCGGGCCTGAAGAACACCCTGGAACGCGACGCCATCGTGCAGCTTGATCCCATCCTGAACTGGCGCACGCAGAAGGTCCTGATGGTCTCCGCCGTGGACCGCTTCGGCATGGCCGAGGCCCTCGCGCAGCACCACGCGGACATCGTCTTCGGGGACATCGTGTTCGGGCTGAACCTCGACCGGCCCCTGCGCAGCATCACCTCACTGCGCCGCGTCGCCAAGCTTGTGCTGCCCGTCATCACGCAGCTCCCGCAGGACTGGTTCTACCCCACCGGCGCCAAGCAGGAGAGCAGCGTGCAGGGCAGCGGCACGAAGTACTACGCCTGGGCGGACGTGATCGCCGGGGACACCCACTACGCCAAACGCTACGCCCCGCAGGACCTCACCGGGAAGACAATCCTCACACAGACCATCACCGCCGCCGACCGCGACTGGATGAAGCAGCGCGGCGTGAAGCGCCTGATCACCACCACGCCCCGCATGGGCAGCCGCAACTTCGCCACGAACGTTCTGGAAGCCATGTTCGTCGCCCTGAGCGGCAAACGCGAGGCCCTGACCGGCCCCGAGTACCTGGAGTACATCCGGCAGGTGGGCTTCAAACCCGAGGTCAACGAGCTGTAACGGACGGGGGGCTCAGCGCCCCAGCACCTCCAGCCACTGGGGCACGCGCGGGCTGACCCGCAGGAGTCCCATCAGGGCAGTGGCGGGGCGGGTGTACCACAGGTCGCCGTTCTCGTGCGCCTCCGGCTGCCGGGTGAGGTAGCGGGTGGCGTTGTCCAGGGTATACGCCAGGACCCGCAGGGTCAGCGCGTCGTCGGCGTGCCCGCTGGCCTCGTGGTACCCGGCGAGCAGGTCCGGCACGGCGAGTGGCCCGGAGTAACTGAGGTCCAGGGCCGGGTCGCTCCACCCGGCGTCGCCCCAGTCGATCAGGGCGCTCACCGCACCGTCCCCGTTGACCATCAGGTTCCCGGCGTGCAGGTCGTTGTGCAGGAAGGCGGGCTGCGCGGGCGGCGGGTTCTCGCTCAGGAGGCGGGCGGTCAGGCCGGTCGCCCAGTCGGTCTCGGCGGTGCCCAGCCGCTCGCCGGTCAGGACGCGGGCGCGGGTGCGGGCCGGGTCGGGGGGCGTGATGGCCTTCAGGTGCCCGTGCGGGTCGGGTGCGCCTTTCACGCCCGCGTGCAGGGCGGCCAGGGCGCGGCCCGCCTCGCGCCACGCGCGGGACAGGCGCGGGTCGCCGTGCGCCCAGCCCAGGCTGTCCAGGCTGCGGCCCGGCGCGAAGGCGTACACGCTGACCGGCGCGTCGAGCACCGCGCGGGAATCGTCGAATACCAGTAACTCCGGGGTCGGAATCCCGGCCCGCACCGCTGCGGGCACGGCGACACTCTCGGTCAGGGCGTCATCGGTGTCGCCGGGCAGGGGCACGCGCAGCACCACGTCCCGCCCGGCGCGGCGGGCGCAGTACACGCGGTTGACGATGCCCACGCTGGGCAGGCGCGTCAGCGGCCCCTCCAGGCTGAACTGCTGCGCGAAGGCCGACAGTTCGGTGGGGGTCAGGTCAGGCAGGGCAGGCACGGGCCCCAGCATGCCGCGTAGGCGACCCGCCGGGCATCCGTCAGGTGGCGGGTACACTCCGGGGCATGCAGGCACTCGTGGACGCCATTCGGCAGCAGGGGGAGATTCTCCCCGGCGGCATTCTCAAGGTGGATGGACTCGTCAACCACCAGCTCCTCCCGCACCTGACGCGCGAGATGGGGGAGACCTTCGCGCGGCACTTCGCGCCGCTGAACCCCAGCAAGATCGTGACCATCGAGGTCAGCGGCATCGCGCCCGCCATTGCCACGGCCATGGTGCTGGGCGTGCCCATGGTGTACGCCCGCAAGAAGAAACCCGTGACCATGAAGGAACCCGCGTTCACCGCGCAGTCCGTCAGCCGCACCAAGGGCGGCGTGGTGGACCTGTACGTCAGCAGCGAGTTCCTGGGCGCGGACGACCGCGTGGTCGTGATCGACGACTTCCTCGCGTCGGGCGGCACGCTGCGCGCCCTGGCGGGCATGATCGGCGTCAGCGGCGCGCAGCTGCTGGGGATCGGCTGCGTGGTGGAAAAGCAGTTCGAGGCGGGCCGCGAGAAACTCGCCGACCTGAACGTTCCCATCCACACGCTGGCGAACATCGTCCGCATGAGCGAGGCCGCAGGGATCGAGGTCGAAGCCGGACGGTGAAGGTGGCCGCAGGGGACGCCGTGGGAGGCGGGCGGTACAATGCCCCCCATGAGTGACCACTACCAGCAGGATGGCTTCACCGTCACCCCCGAACTGAGCGCCGAGCGTCAGACCAGCTTCAAGGCTGCCCCTGAACTCGGGGACGGCATCGAGCCCGGCAAGACCTACCGCGCCGTGCTGGAAACCAGCAAGGGCCGCATCGTCGTCGAACTCTTCGCGGACGACGCGCCCGTCACGGTCAACAGCTTCGCGTACCTGCTGCGCCACCACTACTACGACGGCATCAAGTTCCACCGCGTGATCGACGGCTTCATGGCGCAGGCCGGTGACCCCACCGGCACCGGCGCGGGCGGCCCCGGCTACGACTTCGAGGACGAACCCAACGACCACCGCCACCGCGGCAAGGGCATCCTGAGCATGGCCAACCGCGGCCCGAACACCAACGGCAGCCAGTTCTTCATCACCTTCGTGGACACCCCCCACCTCGACGGCCGCCACACCGTCTTCGGCAAGGTCGTCGAGGGCCTCGACGTGCTCGACCGCCTCACCCGCATCGAGCCGGGCCGCATGGGCACCGCCGACGTGATCGAAACCGCATACCTCGTCGAGAAGTAAAGAAGTAGAAGGTCAACAGTTGATGGTTGATGGACTGGGGGGTGCCCCGATCCATCAACCATCAACTTTCGACTATCAACCCTCGTCCGGGGTGGCCGCCACGGCGCGGCGTACGATGGGCATGATCGTGAGGCCCTGCACGGCGATGGTGAACAGCACGATGGCGTACGTGACCGTCACGAGGTGCGTGCGGTACGGGCTGTCCGGCAGGCCCAGCGCGAGGCTGATGGCGATCCCGCCGCGCAGGCCGCCCCAGGTCAGCAGGCGCACCGTGTACGCCCCGTAGCCCTCGCGGGCGCGCACGAGGGCGAACGGTACGGCCACGCTGATCCAGCGGGCGGCGAGGGCCACGCCGATCAGCAGGACGCTCGCGAGGATCTGCGCGCCGGTCGTCTCGGTCAAGAGTACGTCCAGGCCGATGAAGGCGAACAGGACGATGTTCAGCACCTGATCGATGGTCTCCCAGAAGCCCTCCACGAGTTCCTGAGTGTCCGGCGTGAACAGCGTGTGCTTGTACGCGGAGATCACCAGGCCCGCCACGACCATCGCCAGCGGGCCGCTCACGCCCAGCGCCGCGGCCGCCACGTACCCGCCCACCACCAGCGCCAGGGTCAGCAGGATCTCCACGGCGTGTTCCTTCACGCCCAGCAGCGTGACGTACCCCAGGCCGCCCAGCAGCGCCCCGAACGCCAGGCCGCCCAGCGCCTCCCGCGCGAACAGGCCCGCCACGCCCGCCGCGTTGACCTCCCCGCCGTGCCCGCCCAGGCCCGCCGCGCCGGCCAGCGCCAGGAAGATCACCACGCCCACCCCGTCGTTGAAGAGGCTTTCCCCGGCGATCAGCGTTTCGATCTTCACGGGCACCCGCGCGCGCTTGAGGAGGTCCAGCACCGCCACCGGATCCGTCGGGCTGATCAGCGCGCCGAACAGCAGCGCCCACATCAGCGGCACGTTCAGGCCCACCAGCGCGAACACGCCGTACGCCGCGAAGCCGATCAGGGCGGTGCTGATCAGCGTGCTCAGGAACGCCAGCAGCAGGATGCTGCGCCGCTGCCGTAGCATCTGCCGGGCGTTCAGGCTCAGCGCGCCCGCGAACAGCAGCACGCTGAGAATCCCGTTCAGCACGAACTCCGTGAAGTTCAGCGTCTGAAGCACCCCCGACGCCCAGCCCCGCAGGCCCGGCAGGCCCAGCGCGTCCAGCATGATCAGCAGAATGCTCGCCAGCGCCCCCGCCAGCGTGACCCCCACCGTCGTGGGGAGGTGCAGGAACCGCTCGTTCAGGTACGCCAGCAGCGCGGTCACGCACAGCAGCACAGCAAAAGCACTCAGCATCCCCCCACCATACCGCCGCAGGACACGAAAAAACGCCCCGTGCGGGGCGTCTGGGCGGACCGGATTCAGTCCCGTTCGCGTTCGCGCTCGGCGTTCAGCTGAGCCTGAATCTGAGCCTGACGCTGACGCACGTAATCCTGATGGAAGCGCTGCTCGTCGATCATGTTCGTGCCGACCGTGAGTTTCCCGGTCGCCAGTTCCCGCATCGCCTGCGTGACCA
This sequence comes from Deinococcus radiotolerans, assembly GCF_014647435.1. NCBI lineage: Bacteria > Thermotogati > Deinococcota > Deinococci > Deinococcales > Deinococcaceae > Deinococcus > Deinococcus radiotolerans. The sequence continues at coordinate 390,762 of NZ_BMPE01000002.1, forward strand.
GATTCCGCGTGCGGACGCGCTGCTCGACCGGCAGCACGCTCGGCGCGCCGCTGCGCAGCTGCAGCGCCCGCTTGGCGGTCACGACGCTCAGTCGGTACTTGCTGTCGGTCAGTGACAGCAGCTTGTCAATATCTCGTTCTGCCATGATGCACAACCTCCCTGGAAGCCACCGGACCCTGCTCCGGTATCAGCCCCCCACTCTAGCCCACGCGGCGCGCCCCGGCCAACCCCCAGCTGCACAGTTGCGCGCTGGGGCCGGGGCGTCAGGCGGTGTACGTCGTGCTGGCCGTGTCGCCGCCACGCCCGGTCCAGTTCGTGTGGAAGAACTCGCCGCGCGGGCGGTCCGTGCGTTCGTAGGTGTGCGCCCCGAAGTAATCCCGCTGCGCCTGAAGGAGGTTCGCGGGCAGCACCGCCGAGCGGTACCCGTCGAAGTACGCCAGGGCGCTGCTGAACGCCGGGACCGGCACGCCCCCACGCACGGCGGCCGCCACGGTCTCCCGCCACGCGCCCTGCGCGCCCCGCACCGCGTCGCAGAAGTACGGGGCGACCAGCAGGTTCGCCAGCCCCGGCTGCGCGTCGTACGCCTCCTTGATGCGGTCCAGGAACGCCGCGCGGATGATGCACCCGCCCCGCCACATCTGCGCGATCCGCCCGTAGTCCAGCGTCCACCCGGCGTCCTTCGCGCTCAGGTGCAGCAGCTGGAAGCCCTGCGCGTACGCGGCGATCTTGCTCGCGTACAGCGCCTGCCGGACGCCCTCCACGAACGCCTCCCGGTCGGCGGGCACCGGGAAGGCCGGGCCGCTCAGGACCGCACTTGCCGCCACGCGCTCGGCCTTCAGGGCGCTCATGGCCCGCGCGTACACCGCCTCCGTGATGGTCGCCGCGGGACTCCCGGCGTCCAGCGCCGCCACCGACGTCCACTTCCCGGTGCCCTTCTGCCCGGCCGCGTCCAGGATCACGTCCACCAGCGGCTGCCCGGTCACGTCGTCCGTCTTGCGCAGGATGTCGGCCGTGATCTCGATCAGGTAACTGTTCAGTTCGCCCTCGTTCCAGCGGGCAAAGACCTCCCCGGCCTCGGGGGCGCTGAGGCCTGCGGCGCGCAGGAGCTGGTAGCTCTCGGCGATCATCTGCATGTCGGCGTACTCGATGCCGTTGTGCACCATCTTCACGAAGTGCCCTGCGCCGTCCGGGCCGACCCAGTCGCAGCAGGGCGTGCCGTCCGCCACGCGCGCCGCGATCCCCTGGAAGATGGGTTTCACGGCCTCCCACGCTTGCTCGTTCCCGCCGGGCATGATGCTCGGGCCAGTCAGCGCACCCTCCTCGCCGCCGGAGACGCCGGTGCCGATGAACAGCAGGCCCCGCTCTGCCAGTTCGCGGGTGCGGCGCGTGGAGTCCGCCGGGTGGCTGTTCCCGCCGTCAATGATGATGTCCCCCGGGCTGAGTAGCGGCGCGAGGTGCCCGATGAACTCGTCCACCGCCGCGCCCGCCTTGACCATCAGCATCACGCGGCGCGGCGGTTTCAGTAGCGCTACGAGGTGCTCCAGGCTGTCCGCGCCCAGGATGCGCTTGCCCCTGGCGCGGCCCCCGGTGAAGGCCGTCACCTTGCTCACCGTGCGGTTGAAGGCCGCGACCGTGAACCCCCGGCTGGCCATGTTGAGGATCAGGTTCTCGCCCATCACGGCCAGCCCGATCACGCCGATATCCGCCCCTGCCTGCACGTCCAGAGTCATGCCGGAAGTGTACGGCGGACACAAAAGGGCGGCGGCGACGCATGTCCGCACAGCGGCCCGCCCCTCACCCTTCGGGCGGCGGGGTGCGCTAGCCTCCCGGCACCCATGTCCCGCCCCCCGCTGCGCGCCCTGCTCCTGCCCCTCCTGCTGGGCGTTCCCGCCATGGCCCAAAGTGCCGCCCCAGCCACACAGGCACCCGCTACACCAGCACCAGCTGCGCCTGCTCCGGCCCCTGCGTCCACAGCGAACGCACCGACCGCACCGACCACTGCTGCCCCGGCCCCGGAGGCCCAGCCCGGCTCGGCGCTGCGCGGCCTGTGGATCGATGCGTTCGGCCCCGGCCTGAAAACGCCCGCGCAGGTGAAACAGACCGTGCAGGACGCCGCGCGCCTGGGCGTGAACACCCTGTTCGTGCAGGCCATCCGCCGCGCCGACTGCCTGTGCCTGAAGGCCAGCGTGCCCGCCATCACCGACGCCGACCTGACCCCCGGCTTCGACCCGCTGGACGCCATTACCGCGCAGGCGCACGCCCGGGGCATGAAAGTCATCGCGTGGCTCAGCGTGACCGGCGTGGCCAACACCAGCGTGCCCAACGCCAGCCCCGATCACCTCATGCGCGCCCACGGACCCGACGCGGGCCGCGCGTCCTGGCTGGCCCGCCGCCCCGACGGTAGCTGGCTGGAAGGCAAGGACGCCTGGCTGGACGCCGCCATTCCCGACGCCGCCGAGTACATGACCCAGGCCGCCGTGAGCCTCGTGCGGAACTACCCCGTGGACGGCATCCAGCTTGACCGGATCCGCTACCCGGACGGCGGCGCGTGGGGCTACGACCCCAAGGTCCTCGCCCGCTACCGCGCCGAGAGCGGCCGCCCCGGCACACCCGCCGCCAGCGACCCCACGTGGCAGGCCTGGAAACGAGAGCAGATCACCAACCTCGTGCGGCGCATCGCGCTGGAGGTCAAGGCCGCCCGCCCGGACGCCTGGATCAGCGCCGCCACCATCACGTACAACGACGCGCCCGCCGACCTGGGCGGCTTCCGCAAGACCCGCACGTACACCGACGTGATGCAGGACTGGCCCACCTGGATGCAGACCGGCCTGCTCGACCTGAACGTCCTGATGAACTACAAGCGCGACGCCGCCCCACCCCAGGGCGCGTGGTTCGACCGCTGGAACACCTTCGCGCAGCTCGTGCAGACCCGCAGTGATGGGCAGCGCGTGGCGCTCGCGTCGGGCACCGCCATGTACCTCAACGCCCCGAAGGTCACCGCCGCGCAGGCCGCCCGCAGCGTCAGAGCGGGCCTCGGCTGGGTCGGGTACTCCTACCGCACCCCCACCGCCGACGTGTACGGCCAGCGGCAGGACACGCCCGCCGGACTGGGCGCCGTGCAGGCCGCCCTGACCGCCCCCGGCGGCGTCCTGAACACCCCGCGCCCCTGGACGGAATCCCCCGTCACCACGCGCGGCCTGCTGGGCCGTATCACCGGCGCGGGCACGCCCGGCGGGCAGACCGTGCAGGTCCTGCGCGACGGCAGGCTGATCGCGCAGGCGCAGACCGACGCGCTGGGGTACTACGGCTTCGCCACCCTGACGCCCGGCGCGGTCGAGGTGCGGGTCAGCGGGCAGCGCTGGCTGGACCGCGTGCCCGAACGCGGCGTGGTCCGCCTGCCGGACCTGCTCGTGCGGGCCGTGCAGATCATCCCCAGCCTGCCGCCCGCCAAACCCTGAAAGCAGGCGGGTCTGCTGAGCTTCAACCGGGCCTGATGTCCGGGGCAGACGGACCGCCCAGCAGGCCCGCCGGGTACACTCCCGGCATGACCGACACCGGCCTCTCCCCGCAGGAATTCCGTCAGACGCTGGGCCGCTTCGCGAGCGGCGTGACCATCATCACCGCCGGGCACGCAGGCGAGCGGCGCGGCATGACCGCCAGCGCCTTCGTGTCCGTCAGCCTCCAGCCGCCCCTGATCCTCGTCAGCGTGGACACGCGCGCCCACATGCACGCCCTGCTCCTTCAGGACGACGTGACGCACTTCGGCGTGAACGTCCTGTCCGCCACGCAGCGCCACCTCAGCGACCACTTCGCGGGCCGCCCCGGCCCCGAGGATCAGGTGTCGTGGTTCGAGCACGAGGGCCTGCCCCTCATCGGCGGCAGCGTCGCGCAACTCGTGTGCCGCAAGGACCGCGTCATTGAGGCCGGGGACCACACCCTGTTCCTGGGCTTCGTCGAGTACAGCCGCTACACCGACGACGACCCGCTGGTGTACTTCCGCGGCCAGTACCACGAACTGGGGTAAGGGCCAGGGTGCACCCCGACAGCCCTGGCCCGCCGCCCATAATGGCCCCGTGCCCCCCTACGCGCTGCAACTGCTGATCGCGCTCGTCCTCGTCGGCGTCACCCGCCTCGTCGCGTACCCCCTGACCGTGGGGGGCGGCGTGGTGGACGCCCTGGACGCCGTGCTGATGATGCTGGCCCTCGTGAACCTGCGCCTCGCGTGGACGGGCGCGAATGCCTCGGGCGGCGGCCGCGCCCCGGCGTGGTTCGTGGCTGCGGGCCTCGTCATGGCGGGCCTGATCACCTTCGCGATGGTCGCGGCCCTCACGCCCCGCTCCTGACGCCCCGCACAAACCTGCCGCGCGTGCCGGGTTTGTGCGGGGCGCGCCCCAGCGCTGGGCTAGACTCCGGGGCATGATTCGCCTCGCCATTCTCGCGGACCTGCACGCCAACCTGGCGGCCACCCTCGCGGTCCACGCAGACATTCAGCGGCGCGGCCTGACGGACATCTGGGTGCTGGGCGACCTGGTCGGCAAGGGACCACGCCCGCGTGAAGTGCTGGACTGGACGCAGGCGCACGCCACCCGCGTCATCCAGGGCAACTGGGACGCCCGCGTCGCCGGCGCCACGCACCGCCCGCAGGACCTCTGGCCGCGCAGCAAACTCAGCCCGGAACAGCTCGCGTACCTCGGCGCCCTCCCGTACGGCATCGAGGAACAGTTCGGCGGCGCGTGGTGGCGCTTCGTGCACGCCAGCAGCCGCGGCCTCTTTCACCGCCTGTACCCGCACAGCAGCCTGCACGACCAGCTGGAGGCGTTCGCGCCCAACGCGCAGTTCGGCCTGAAAGCCCACGCGGACGCGCTGGTGTACGCCGACATGCACGAGGCGCTCATGCTGGACGTCGAGGGCCGACCCCTGATCAACTGCGGCAGCGTCGGCAACCCACTGGACTCCACGCTGCCGTGCTACCTGGTACTGGAATTCGACCCGCACGGCCCGTCCCACAGCGCCACGTACGTCCGACTGACCTACGACCGCGACGAGGAGATCAGCGCCGCCGAGGCCAGCGGCATGCCGTTTACCCGCGAGTACATCGCGGAACTCCTGACTGGCGCGTACCAGAAACGCCGCGCCCGCACTGGCGAGTAGCGGCGTGCGGCCCCTGTTCGAGTTCCAACTTCAGGACCTTGGGGCCGTGCGGGATGGCTGGGAGGCGTGCATTCCGATAGATTTTCCTGAGGTGCGCGTCGAGACGCTGTTGCACGTCTTGGGTTGGGGCACGTACCACCTGAACACGCCGGGCGGCATCTTCCCAGAAGAAGATCCCGCGTTCCGGGCAGCCTTCGTGCATCGGCAGTGGGAGGCGTGGGGGAAGGCCGCCGCGCTGTCGCAACTGGGAAGACAACCTCACGATGCCCCAGCCCATCCGGCGGTGTTGGAGGTTCATTGGAAACAGGACCGTGAACGGCGAATGGCGCAGGACAGCGTGCTGAACTTCACCGAGGAGCTGTGCGGCGCGGCAGGTCTGCTCCTGAGGGCCCTGCCCGCCCCGCTAGAGGAATGGATGGCCTCCGGGCGCTGGGCGCGCTGGATGGCGGAGCTGCGCCGACGGGTTGAGGCGACTGACGAAGTCGGTCCGGCGGAGCGGCAGGCCAGGAAGCGGCTGATCGAGGAACTGGACTGGTGGGTCGAACCGGCCCGAGTCGAGATCGGATACGCGCGTGACAACGTGAGCAACACCTACTTCCTGCGCTTCCGGCGAGTAGGGTCTGACGTACAGGTCTCGTGGCATCCCCCGGATGAACCGGACGATGATTCGTGGCGGTCCTGGTTGCCTCAGACCGGGCAGCTGATCCTGCCCGCCGACGAGTTCCACGCGCAGGTGCGGGCCTTCCGTGACGCGGTGCGGCTGGAGATGGAGGCGCGACTGCTGACCCTGGCCGGGCAGGGGGCCGTGACGTTCAGCGAGGCGGCCCCCGGGAAGCACATATTGAACCGCGACCTCGGGCCGGTCGAGGTGGCTGCACCACTGGAACCGGCCGCCGTGCTGGCCCGCGTCCGCTGGATGGAAGCCACCTTCGGGGTGCGCGTCGAGGACTGCTGACGGGACAGAGGGCGGGTCACCCTGAGTGGTCGTCATGCCCTCACGTTCTGCCCTTATCCTGGGCGGCATGCGCCGCGCCTTCCTGATTGCCGTCCTGCTGGGTCTGACCGGGGCGGCGCAGGTGGCCACGCCCACCGCGGGGGAGCCGGTGACGCTGCACCTGTCGCGCGAGCCGGGCCTCAGCGCGGGCGTGCGCGCGGCCCTGCGGGGCCTGCCCGGGAATGTGGAGACGGTGGTGCTCGTGCAGGACCTGCGGACGCGGGCGGTGCTGGAGGCGCGGCAGCCGGACCGGGCGCTGATTCCGGCGAGTACGACGAAGCTGGTGACGGCGGCCAGCGTGCTGGACGAGCGGGGCGGAGCGGGAGGGTGGTGGAGTGCGGAACTGACGGTGCCGGCGGCGCAGGTGGGCCAGGCATCGGTGAAGGCGGTGACGCTACGCGGCAGTGGCGACCTGACGTTGAGCGTGGCCGACGGCGCGTACAGCCTGCGGGCGCTGGCGCGGCAGGCGTACGCGCACGGGCTGCGCGAGGTGGGTGAGGTGCGCGTGGACGACCTAGGGTTCGACGCGGCGGCGTGGGCGGTGCCGCTGGGCGCGCCCATGACGGCGCTGCGCCTCGCGGAGTGGCACGACGATCCGCCCGCGTCCGCGCAGGCGGCGCGGGAGCGGCTGGGCGCCGCGCTGACCGCGCAGCTGCGCGCGGCGGGCGTGCGGGTCGCGCGGGACGCGCCTGCACGCGCGGCGCCGTGGCAGGCGTGGGTGCCGCCCGCCCGGACGGATGACCAGGGGCAGGCGCTGCCGCCCGATCCGGTGACGCCCGTGGCGGCCCGGCCGGAGCAGGGCATCGCCAGCGTGCGCAGCGCCTCGCCGTTCCAGGTGCTGGCGGCCACGCTGCGGCCCAGTGACAACCTGCGCGCCGAGGAACTGCTGGGCACCCTGGCGCACGGCGCGAACGGCACGCTACGCGGGGCGCTGGCGCGGGAGCGGGCGTACCTGCGCCGCCTTGGTGCGGACCTGAGCGAGGTGGAACTGCATGACGGCAGCGGCCTGAGCCGTGAGAACCGCCTGAGTCCGCGCGTTCTGGTGGCCGTGCTGCGCGAGCAGTTCGACCTGCCTGCGCCCCTGCCGGGAAAGACGGGTCTGCCCGCAGCGCTGTACGGGGCGCGCGGCAACGCATTTGCTGAGGCCCTCCCGGAGGCGGGAACGGGCGAGAACGTCCCGGAACACGACGGGCGCGGCGGGACGATGGCGCTGCGGCTGCGCGGCGCGGGCCTGGACGTGCGCGCCAAGACCGGTACCCTGCCCGGCGTGAGCGCCCTGGCCGGGTACGTCACGGGCCGCAGCGGCCACGTGCTGGCGTTCGCGGTGATCATGAACGGCCCGGAATCCACGCCGATCCTGGACCTGCGGGCCGCGCAGGACCGGGTGGTGCAGGCGGTGGCCGCCGCACACTGACCGCGGCCGGGGGCGTGGACGCTGATCCCCCCTGACGGTGGTGGAGGGCGGATGAGCCCCAGTTTCATGCAGGGAATGAACCCGATCCAATAAACTGCGGGGCGTGACGACTGAAGCGGGAATGAATGTGGTGGTGGCGACCAGCAACGCCGGGAAAGTCAGGGAGATCGAGGAGGCCCTGCAGGGCACTGGCTGGACCCTCAGCCCGCTCGGCGGTGTGCCGCTGCCGGAGGAGACCGGCGCCACCTACGAGGAGAACGCCGCCCTGAAGGCCTGCGCGGCGGCCCTCGTGTCCCAGCGGCCCGCCCTGGCGGACGACAGTGGACTGGAGGTCGAGGCGCTGCAGGGGGAACCGGGCGTGTACTCCGCCCGGTACGGGAACCGCGACAGCGACATGGAACGCAACGTGTACCTGCTGGAAAAACTGCGCGGGCAGAAAAACCGCCGCGCCAAGTTCGTCTCCGTCGTGATTCTGGCCTACCCGGACGGCCACCTGGAAACGTACCGGGGTGAACTGCACGGCACGCTGCTGGAAGGACCGCGCGGCGCGAACGGCTTCGGGTACGACCCGCTGTTCGTGCCGGACGGCGAGACCCGCACGCTGGCGGAACTGACGGTCGCGGAGAAGCGCGCCATCAGCCACCGGGGGCGCGCGCTGGCCGCCCTGCAAGACGCGCACCGCAGCGGCCTGCCCGAGCGGGAGATTACCCCGATCATCTGAAGCGCGGCGCACCCGCGTGGGGTCACCTCGTCTGGGGTGGCCCCGCATTCATGCTTCCCTGACGGCCCGTGCAGGTGGCCTTCACCCTGGGCGCTGCGTTTCAGTTGCGGCCCCCGCGCGCTCCGTACGGTGAGGGCATGAGTGTGTACCGGAACGTGCTGGCAGGGTTGATCGGGGGGGCCGTGGGCACCTTGGCGATGGGGCAGTACTGGACGCGGGTGGCGCCGCTTCTCGAGGGCGACAGTGGCAGCGGTGGTGGGGCCAGCGAGCAGCCGAAGGAGGACAAGCATTCCATCTCGGTGATCGGGCAGCAGCACCAGCCGGGCGAGAGCAGCACCGCCGCGATCGGCCGGGTCGCGTACGAGAAGGCCGAGGGGCACGCCCCTGGCCGGCAGACCCGCGCGGCGCTCAGTGAGGCTGTCCACTGGGGTATGGGCGTCGGCAGCGGCGCGCTGTACGGTGCGCTGGCCGGGCGCGGCAATCCGCTCAAGGGCGCGGCGTTCGGCGTGGGCCTCTGGGCGCTGGTGGACGAGGGCATCGTGCCGCTGCTGGGCCTTCAGGACGGCCCGGCCGGAACGCCCGCGAAGGGCCACGCGAACCGCCTGGGGGCGCACCTGTCCTACGGGCTGGCGCTGGGCGTGACGGCCCTGCTGCTGGGCGCGCTGCTGCCTGAGGACTGAACCGGGAAGAACTGAGGCGGGCCGCCTCCCGGACAGGGGAGAGCGGCCCGTTTCACTGCGGGTGCTTACGCTTTGGCGTGGTCGCGCACGTCGTTCTTCAGGCGCATCAGGATGGCGCCCATGCCGCGCAGGCGCATGGGGGTGATCAGTTCGGTCAGGCCCATGTCCATGTAGAACTGGTCGGGGATGCTCAGGATCTCCTCGGGCTGCGCGCCGTCGAGCGCCTCGTGCAGGATGCCGGCGTAGCCGCGCACGGTGGGGGCCTCCTCGGGGACCTTGAAGTACAGGTGCATGCCGCCCTGCTCGTCCTGCTCGGTGACCAGGAAGAAGGGGCTGGTGCATTCGGGCACCGGCTGGAGGAACTCGGGGTGCTCGAGGTACTTCTCGGGCAGGCCGGGGAGTTTCTTGCTGTACTCCAGCAGGGCCTGAAGGCGCAGGGGTTTGGGGGCGCTGCGGAACATCGTGACGATGGTCTGGAGTTTCTCCGGCAGGGCGGGCACGGCGTCGGTCATGCGGGGAGTGTACCGCCGGGCCCCGGGCGGGATTGGGTGGGCCTGTCCAGTTGACCTCTTTTGTCAATAAGTTCCCGATCAGGGTACAATCCTGGGGCAACAGCGCCCTATTTCCCCTCAGGAGGCACCACCATGGACTACGCGAAAGACGTTCTCGTCAGCACTGACTGGGTCGAACAGAACCTGAACACGCCCGGCATTCGCCTGATCGAAGTGGATGAAGACATCCTCCTCTACGACACCGGGCACGCCCCCGGCGCCGTGAAACTCGACTGGCAGGTCGACCTGTGGCACCCCGTCGAGCGTGACTTCATCACCCCCGAGCAGGTCAGCGAACTGCTGGGCCGCCTGGGCATCCAGGCAGACGACACCATCGTCCTGTACGGCGACAAGAGCAACTGGTGGGCCGCGTACGCCTACTGGTTCCTGTCCTACAGCGGCGTGAAGAACCCCCTGAAACTCATGAACGGTGGCCGCCAGAAGTGGATTGCCGAGGGCCGCCCCACCACCACCGACGCCCCCAGCGTCGAGGCCACGACCTACCCCGCCCTGACCCGCGATGACAGCCTGCGCGCCTACCGCGACGAGGTCAAGGCCCATCTGGAGAGCGTCAAGGGCGGCACCGGCGCGCTGGTGGACGTTCGCAGCCCCGACGAATTCAGCGGCAAGGTCACGCATATGCCCAACTACCCACAGGAAGGCGTGCTGCGCGGCGGCCACATTCCCGGCGCGCGCAGCATCCCCTGGGCCAAGGCCACGAACGAGGACGGCACCTTCAAGTCGGCCGACGAACTGAAAGCCCTGTACGAGGGTGAAGGCGTCACCGCCGACAAGGACGTCATCGCGTACTGCCGCATCGCCGAGCGCAGCAGCCACAGCTGGTTCGTGCTGCGCGAACTGCTGGGCTACCCCAAGGTCCGCAACTACGACGGCAGCTGGACCGAATGGGGCAACGCCGTGGGCCTCCCCATCGAGAAGAGCTACAGCGAGGCGTAACCGCCCCCCTGCACCGCGCCCCCGTCCACCACAGGCCGGGGGTTTACTTCTGTATTCAGCCCAGGTGGCGTGACAGTCCGGCAGGCTGCTGCCCGGGCCGGCCTGTCCGCCGTCCGCTCGGCCAGCTGTGGTCCTGCGGCGGCAGGCGCAACCGGGTGGCCCGGTCCCCGCGCGCGCCGGCCAGTGCTGGGTGCGCGCGGGAAGGCCGCTGGACCCCATGTCAGATCGGCGTGCACCCCATCCACTCCAGGGCTATGCTGCGCTTCGTTTCACCAACTGATTCAGGTTCCACAGCACCCCTTCCCCCCTGAATGCCCGGTCTGACCGCGGACGTTCAGACCGCCACCACCGGAGGAACACCCGATGCGCCGCCTCGCCCTGTGCCTTAGCTTGACCCTGATGACCGCCACTGCCGCCACCGCCCAGACCACCCCCGCCGCGCCGCAGACCAGCGCGCCGTTCCTGCCCGGCGACGCCCGCCCGGACGCCCCGGAACTCGCCGCGCGCGGCACGTTCGCCGTCGGCGTGCGCACCGTCACGCTGGTCAACCCGAGCCAGCCGGACCTGGCCCGCGCGCCCCAGAGCGGCCCCGTCCCCCGCGCCGACCGCCGCCTGACCGTGGAAGTCTGGTACCCCACAGCCACCGGCGCGAAAGAAGCCGTCACGTACACCGACACCCTCACGAGCGGCAAGGCCTTCACCTTCGACGGCCGCGCGGCCCGGGACGCCAAACCCCTGAGCGGGCAGGCGTTCCCGCTGGTCATCGTGTCGCACGGGTACACCGGCAGCCGCTACCTCCTGACGCACCTCACCGAGAACCTCGCCAGCAAGGGGTACGTCGTGGCCGCCATCGACCACACCGACAGCACCCACGACAACCGCGGGCCGTTCAACAGCACCCTGGTGAACCGCGCGCCGGACATCAACTTCACGCTCGATCAGCTGGCGAAACTCGGCGCGCCCGGCAGCGGCTCCCCGCTGAGCGGCGTGGTCAACGCCAGCCGCACCGCCCTGATCGGGTACTCCATGGGCGGCTACGGCGTGCTGAACGCCGCCGGAGCCGGGTACGCCCCCAAGGTCGCCGCGCTGCTGCCCGGCGGCACCCTGACGCCCCGCCAGACCGGCGCGTTCACGCCCGACCCGCGCATCCGCGCCGCCGTTGCTTTCGCACCCTGGGGCGGGCCCAGCGCCGCGCGCGGCCTGGGTGTGCCTACCGGGGAGTACGGCTTCTGGGACGCCAAGGGGCTGGAGGGCCTGAAGGTCCCCACGCTGTTCGTCGTGGGCGACCATGACGACGTGTCGGGCTTCGAGGAGGGCGTCAAACCCCTGTTCGAGCACGCCGTGAACGCCGACCGCTACCTGCTGGTGTACCAGAACGCCCGGCACAACATCGCCCCGAACCCCGCGCCCAGCCTGCCGGGCCTGAGCTTCGCCGACCACGAGCACTACGCCGACCCCGTATGGGACAGCGCCCGCCTGAACAACCTCAACCAGCACTTCGTCACCGCGTTCCTGAACCTGACCCTCAAGGGCGAGGCGGGCGCCGCCGCGTACCTGAACGTCCCCACGCCCGTCGCCGCCAACGCGACCGGCACGAACGCCTGGAAGGGCTTCGCGCCCCGCACCATGCTCGGCCTGGAGCTGTACCACCTCCGCCCCCGCTGACCCTGCACCCGCCCGGGCGCGCGGCCCGCACCACACCCGCTGCGTGAGTGGCGGGTGAAGAAGGCCACAGCGACGCGCCCGAAGCGGGGATACCGGACCCCGCCCGCCCCGCGCTACGCTGCGCGGGATGCTGGGCCTTCTGATCCTCCTGCTGGCACTTCTGATCGCCGCGCCGCTCGCGTGGCGGTTCACGCGCCGCGCCGCGCCGCCCACCCCTGCCCCCACCCCGGAGATCATCCCGCCGCTGCCCTCGCAGGACGTGCGGCCCACGGCCCCTACCCTGGTTATGCCCGGAGAGAGCGCCGCGCTGCTGGACGACGCGCAGGCCGAGATGCTGGCTGACATCAGCCCTGAACAGCTGCGCCACCTGATGGCGGCCGTCCCAGGTGACGTCATGGCGCGCGCCATCGGGCAGGAGGACCTGACCAGCCACGCGCCCGTCACCGAGGAGCAGCGGCAGGAACTCCAGGGTCTGGGCGGCGCCCTCGACAGCCTGGACCTCTGGAACCTGGGCAGCGCCCCCGACCCCAAGGACGTCCCCACCCCCTGACCCGCCCCGCGAATTGCTCCGGAGGGATCCGGTAGAGCCCGCCCCGACCCGCGCCGCACAATGGCCGCCATGAACCGCAACGACCGGAACGCCCCAGCCAGTCGGCCCCCCCCGACCGGCGCCGCAGACGCGCCCGTGAGCCTCCCCTACGCCCGGGACTTCATGCTGGGCCGCATGTTCGCGGCCGACGCCGCCTTCGACGGACTGTTCTACACCGGCGTGACCAGCACCGGCATCTACTGCCTGCCGTCCTGCCGGGCCCGCAAACCCCGCGCGGAGCACGTGCAGTTCCACGCGACGCCCCTTGAGGCGCGCGCGGCGGGCCTGCGCGCCTGCCGCCGCTGCCACCCCGACGCCTACCGGGGCGTGCCCCCGCACGAGGCGGCCCTGATGGCCGCGCTGGGCAGCGTGCACGTGCCCGACGTGCCGGACGTGCGCGCCCTGGCCGCCGCGCTGCACCTCGGCGAGAGCGCCCTGCACGCGCACTGGCGCGCACTGTTCCAGGTGACGCCCGGCGAGTGGCTGGCCCGCGAACGCGTGCGGCTCGCCGCGCGGGCCCTGCGGGACACCGGGGAGCGCGCCGCGGCCATCGCGTTCGGGGTGGGTTTTGGCAGCCTGTCCGCGTTCGGCGCGCAGTTCCGCCGGGTGATGCACCTGACCCCACAGGCGTGGAGGGTCGCCGGGCGCAACGGCGGCCTGACCCTGACCCTCCCGGCGGGCGTCCCGCTGGCGGTCGTGTGGCGCGACCTGAGCCGCGACCCCCGCAGTGTCACGCAGCGGGTGGACGCGCCCGCGGGGCGCCTGACCTTCGCCTGGACCCTCCCCACCGGGCCGCAGCGGGTCGCGCTGCACGTCACCGCTGGGAAGGTCGAGGTTCACCCGGACGAACCGGACCGCCTGAGCAGTCCTGACTGGGAGGCGCTGCACGCCCTGACCGTCCGCGCGCTGGGCCTGCACACCCCGCAGACGGGCCGCGGGTGGCCGGTACCGCTGGCCCCGCAGCCCTTCGATGGCCTGATCTGGGCAGTTGCGGCGCAGCAGGTGACCTTCGCGCAGGCCTGCCGCGTTCGCCGCACACTGACGGAACGGCACGGCACGCCCGTCGCAGGTGACCTGATCGCGCCGCCCACCGCCGCGCAGCTGAGCGCGCTGAACGACGCCGACCTGCGCGCCGCCGGACTGACCGACGCGCGAGCGGCCCTGATGCGCCGCCTCGCGGGCCGGGCCGCGCGGCATGAACTGAACTTGGACGCCCTGGCCCGCGGCACGGTCAGCGCCGCCCGCCGCACCCTGCTGGCCGTGCCCGGCATCGGCCCCTGGACGGCCGAGTACGTGCTGCTGCGCGTCCTGGGCTTCCCCGACATCGTGCCCGACGGTGACGCTGCCCTGGCCGCCAGCCTGCGCCGCACCCACGCCCTGCCCACGAAACCCACGCCCGCGCAGGTGCAGGCCCTGCTCCTCCCGCACGCGCCGCGCCGCAGCCAGGCCGTGCTGCGCGCTTGGCACGCCGCTCTCGACCGCACGTAAGACGTGCCCCGCCTCCAGTCCGGCCCGCAGAGGCACCGGACGTCCTTCCCCATGCCGCAAGGAGCCCAACGATGATCCGACCCGACCACGCCCGCACCCTCCACGACCTGCACGCCCCCGCTGGTGGCGGCCTGATCCTCCCGAACGCCTGGGACGCCGCCAGCGCCCGCACGCTGGAGCACGCAGGCGCCCCCGCCATCGGCACGACCAGCGCCGGAATCGCCTTCGCGCTGGGCTACCCGGACGGACAGATCGCGCCCGTCGGGTTACTGCTGGACGCCCTGGCGCGCATCGTGCGGGCCACCGCCCGGCCCGTCACCGCTGACCTGGAAGGCGGGTACGCCCCTGACCCAGAGGGCGTCGCGGCGACTGTGACCCGCGCGCTGCGGCTGGGCGTGGCGGGCCTGAATCTGGAGGACGCCACCGGCACGCCCACCGACCCACTGCGCCCTGTGCAGGAGCAGGTTCTGCGGCTGCGTGCCGCCCGGCACGCCGCTGACCGGCTGGGCGTGCTGGCCTACCTGAATGCCCGCACCGACACGTACCTCGCCGGCTTCGGGGCCACCCCCGCCGAACGTTTCGCGGAGACCGTCCGGCGCGGCCGGGCGTACCTGCACGCCGGGGCGGACAGCGTGTTCGTGCCCGGCCTGACCGACCCCGCCACCCTGCGCGACCTGCGCGCCGCGCTGGGCGGCCCGGTCAGCGTGATGCTCCTGCCCAGCGGTCCGGACGCCCACACCCTGCTGCGCGCCGGGGCCAGCCGTGTCAGCACCGGCCCCGCCCTGATGCTCGCCGCACTGGGGCACACCCTGAGCCTCACCCACGACCTGCTGGGCCCCGGCACGCCGCCTGCCACGCCCGGCCCCGACTACGCGCAGGTGCAGGAATGGTTCAGTGCGGGTCCGTCACTCGCTCAGCAGTAGGCGCGGATTCCAGTGAGCCGGGCCGCTGAGCTGCACGCGCCGCTCGGGGTGCGCCTGCCCGTCGCAGGGGGCCTGCGCGTGCTCGGGGACGGTCAGGGGCCACACGCTGGCGACGGCCCGCCCGGCGATGTCGGCGGTATCTACTGGCCCGAACACGCGGCTGTCGAGGCTGCCGCCCTCGCTGCGGTTGTCGCCCATCACGAAGTACGCCCCGGCGGGCACGGTAACGGCGGGCGTGTTCGCCAGAGGGCTGGCGGTGTCATGGCAGCTGGCGGCCCAGTACCCCTGCGTGCGCGCCTCAGGGAGCGGCTGGCCGTTCACGAGGACGGTGCCGCCGCGCACCTGAACGGTGTCGCCGGGCAGTCCCACGACGCGCTTGACGAGGTACGGGCGGTACGCCCAGGGAAGGGCCACGCCCCGGTACTCGCGCGTCCACTCGGCGGCGGCGCTGCGGGGCGGTTTGAACACGACCACGTCACCGCGCGCGTACGTGCCCAGCCCGGCGCGGTGCGCCCAGCCCTCGACCTTCGGGACGACCAGCTGTTCGCCGTGGCGCAGGCCAGGCAGCATGCTCGCGCCGTCCACGCGCACGGCGGTCGCGCCGAACTGCGTGACGAGCAACGCGACCAGGACGGGCGATCCCCACTCCTGCCAGAGGGTACGCCAGCGGCCCGGGCGGCCCTGCGGCGGGGTCACCGGCCCACCTGCGCGGCGGGTGCAGGGGCGGGCGGGGTGTGGGTGCCCAGCGCGTACGCCGCGCCGCCCAGCAGACCCGCCGCGAGCAGCCAGCGCAGCGCCAGCCCCAGCGTGTACGTCCGCGCGAAGCGCAGCGCGGTCAGGGGAGCGGGGCCCGCGTCCCGCACGGCCTGTGTCCAGGCCTGCGCCTCGTCCAGGCCGCGCAGGCGGGCGTTCAGCATGTCCAGGTGCAGGTGCCCCAGCAATTCGGCCTGCACGACCCGCGCGGCGCGCGGGGGGATCAGGCAGGTCACGCGGCGCAGGTAGGCGCGCACCTCGCGCGGGGGGGTGCCGCTCACCAGAGGCCCCTCAGCGCCCGGTCGAACGCGTGGTAGCGCTCGCGGCGCCGGGCGAGTTCCTCGCGGCCCGCGTCCGTCAGGGTGTACGTCCGCACCGGGGGGCCGCCGCGCGCGGGGCTGGCCTCCTGGGCGCGCAGGAACCCGGCGCGTTCCAGGCGGTGCAGCGCGGGGTACAGACTTCCCGCGTTCAGGCGGATGTGCCCGTCCGTGCCGCTCTGGACGCGCGCGGCGATGTCCTGCCCGTAGCCGCCCTCGCGTTCGAGGACGCTCAGGAGGATCAGGTCGAGGTTGCCCTTGAAGAGGTTCGGATCCACGGGTATCAGAGTCCGATATCAGCATGTGATGCCGGTGAGCCGCTGGCCTCTCACAGCGGTTTCCAGTTCCATTGAAGGGCCAACACCACGCCCTTCAATTCCACTTCCAACCGCTGGTGTTGTCAGGCGCTCGCTCTGCGGCGCAGCTCTTCGAATCCGCTCGTTCAGGAGTATGGAAGGTACCTTCCATACTCCTGAATGCTGCTGTCGCCTCTGCACGCGACCGTACGGTCTGACCGGGCGGCCCCCTGCCATGCTGACCGCATGACCGCCCCGCCCGCCGACCTGCCCCTGGACCTCCCGGACGCGCAGCTGCCCGGCGTGCTCGGCGCCGCCCTGGCGGGCCTGTACACCGGCGAGCCGCGCCTGCCCGCCCGGCCCGGTGGGCGCGCGGCGGGACTGGCGGCGCTGCACGCCTGGACCGGCGCCGGGTACCGCGAGCGCAACCACCTGTCGGGGAACGTGTCGCGCCTGAGCATGTACCTGCGGCACGGCATGATCGGCATCCGCGAGGTCGCCGCGCACGCCCGCCACGTCCTGCGGGGCCGCGAGCGGGACGAGTTCCTGCGGCAGCTGACCTGGGGGGAGTTCTTCCGACTGGTGCTGCGGCAGGAGGGCGCGCGCGTGCTGGACAACTTGGAAGAACCCAAGTACCCCGCCCGCTGGACGGACGCGCTGCCGGACGACGTCCGCGTGGCGCGCACGGACCTGCCCTGCGTGGACGCCTGGGTCACGCATCTGATCCGGGACGGCTGGCTGCACAATCATGAGCGGCTGTGGTTCGCGGCGTACCTGATCCACTGGCGCGGGGTGCACTGGCGGGCTGGGTACGCCTTCTTCCGCGAGCATCTGCTCGACGGGGACATTGCCAGCAACGCCCTGTCGTGGCAGTGGGTGGCGAGCACCTTCAGCAACAAGCCGCACGTCATGAATCAGGAGAACATCGAGCGCTTCAGCGGGGGCCGCTGGTGCCGGGACTGCACCGCGGATTGCCCGTTCCGGGGTAGCTACGAGGAGCTGGAGGCGCGCCTGTTCAGCGGCCGCCTGACCGAGGAGGCCCCGACGCCCGATGACGCCGGGGACCCCCGCCGTGCCGCGCCAGCAGCAGAGGTGGCGGCCGCGCCGATCCAGCCGACCGGGCCGACCTCCCCGCGCGTGGTGTGGGTGCACGGGGACGGCCTGTCCGTGACGGACGCGGCCCTGAGCGCCTGCCCGGACGCCCCGGCGCTGTTCGTGTTCGACCGGCCGTTCCTGTCCGGGACGCCCATCGCGTTTCCCCGGCTGGCGTTCATGTACCAGGGCGTGCGGGACCTCGCCGCCGCGCGCCGGGCGCCCACGCACGCGCGGGTGGGCGCGGTCGCCGGGGAGCTCGCGGCGTTCGCGCGCGCTTACGGGGCGGGGGAACTGCACGTCACGCGGAACTTCACGCCGGAATTCACGCGCATCCTCGCGGGCGTGCGCGCCGCGCACCCGGACCTGCGGCTGGTCGTGCACGATCCCGAACGCCTGACGTCGTACGACGGGCCGGTGCGGCGCTTCTTCGGCTTCTGGAAGAAGGTGGAACGCGAGGTCCTGCAGAGCGCCCCCAGCCCGGACGCCCCCCAGCGCGGCCACCGCTGACCCACCCCGGTCCTGGGGCCGGGTGTTCATCTGGCGGATGCGCCCGCCCGCCGGGGTGGGGGAGACTGCCTGCATGACCGTACCGAATGCCGATCTGCGCGCCACGTACGCCTGGGCCCGCGTGGGCCGCGAGCGCCTGCTGACGTGGCTGGAATCCCTGCCCGGGGGCGTGTACACCCTGGAACGTCCGGACTTCGCGTTCGGCAGCCTGCGGAACGTGCAGGTGCACGTCGCGGACTGCTACCGCGTGTGGCTTGCGGCGCGTGGTCTGGGCGAGACCGTCGTGCGGCTCGACCCGGGCGCGTTGCCGGACGTGGCGGCCCTGCGTGCCGTCTACGCGGACGTGGACGCCCTGGTGGACCGGGCGCTGAACGCCTTCACGCAGCCGGACGAGCCGCGCCGCGTGCCCTTCGGGGACCGGGAGCTGGAGGTCACGGGCCGCTGGCTTTTCATGCATCCCCTGACGCACGAGTTCCATCACAAGGGCCAGCTCCTGACGATGGGGCGCGTGCTGGGCTTCCCGTACCCGGCGGGGCCGGACACGGACCTGGGCCTGCCGGAGGAAGCGGCGGCGTGGCTGAGTTCTTGAACGTCCTGAACATCCCGGTGGACCCCGCGCTGCTGGCGGCGTGGTGCGGCTGGCTGGCCCCGGCGCGGCAGCCGTTCTACCTGACCGGGGCTGAAGCGGACGCGCTGGGCCTGGAGGCGCTGGGGCTGGACACGGTGCCGCGCGCCGGGCTGACCCTGACCCCCGAGGAACGCGACACCATCACCGAGTGGACCATCTCTGCGCTGGCGGACCGGGTGGCGTGGCTGACCCTGGCGGACGTGGACGCCCTGCCGCCCGGGTCCCGCCGGGCACTGCTGCGCGCGCAGGTGCGCCACGGGCGGGGCAACGTCCCATTGGGCCGCGCCTTCCCGGAGCTGGGCCTGCCGCCGGGCCGGTTTCTGTGGCGGCCCGAGCAGCTGACCGCCGGGGTGCTGGCGCGGGTCGTCGCGGCGCCTGGCGTGCCCTGCCAGCGCTTGGAGGTCCCGCTGGAGGTGTGGCGCGCGGCGCAGGAGGTGCTGCCGGGCGCGCGGGCGCTGGCAGGTTCGTTCCCGCAGGGCAGCGCGGGGAACTGCTTTGGGACCGTGATGGGCGCGGCGGGGACCAGGGGCGCGGCGGCCGAGTGGATGCAGCGCGAGCCGTTCGAGGCCTTCCTGCACGCCCGCACCCGGCCCGGCGGGCGGGACGATCAGCCGGGTACGGTGCTGCTGTGGCGATCCAGCAATGGGCTGGCGCAGCATGCCGCTGTGACGCTGGGCGGCGGCTGGGCGCTGCACAAGGCCGCGCAGACGTGGTGGACGCCGCGCGTGGTGCTGCCCACCGCCACCCTGATCCGCGTGAGCCGCTCGGCGGGCTGGCGGCTCTCACGCCGTCACCTGCTGGCCTGAGCGGCTCTGGTAGCCTGCGGGCATGACTCACCCGAACTGGGCGGCGCTGACCGAGGACGACACGCAGCCGTGGGAGACCCTGGATTCACGTCAGCTTGTGTCGGGGTTCCGCACCGTGTTCGAGGACCGCGTGCGCCTGCCCAGCGGTGTGGAGACCACCTACCAGTACCGCCCGCGCGGGCCGCGCGCGGTGTTCGTGCTGCCTGTCACCCCGCAGGGTGAGGCGGTGATGATCCGCCAGTACCGGTACCCGCTGCGCGCCACCGTCACCGAGGTTGTCGCGGGCGGCGTGGAACGCGGCGAGGAGCTGCTCGGGGCGGCCCAGCGGGAACTGCTGGAGGAGGTGGGCGGCGCGGCCGCCGAGTGGGTGGCGCTGCCCGGGTTCTACCCGCAGCCGAGCATCAGCGGCGTGATCTTCTACCCGTTCCTGGCGCTGGGCGTCACGCTGGGTGACATGCACCACGAGGACACCGAGACCATCGAGCGCGTGACCTTGCCCCTGGCCGAGGCGTACCGCCGCCTGGATGCCGGGGAGATCCTGGATGGCCCCAGCAGCCTGACCCTGTGGCACGCGCGCGCCGTGCTGGCCGGGCGGGGCCTCCTCTGACCGTGGCTGTCCCGGATCTGCCCGCGCCATTCACGACCCTGGCCGGACCGCACCGGTTTGACGCGGTCATCGAGAACAGCGAGTTCTTGGCCTTCGCGGACCGCGCCGACACGCCCGGCGATGCCCTGGCGCAGCTGGCGGCACTCCGGGCGCGCTACCCGGTCGCCACGCATCACTGCTGGGCGTACCGCATTGGGGCGGCGTACCGCTTTGGTGATGACGGCGAGCCGGGCGGCACGGCCGGCGCCCCGATCCTGCGGGCCATCGAGGGCCAGGGTGTGGATCACGTGATGGTCATCGTCGTCCGCTTCTACGGCGGCGTGAAACTGGGCACCGGCGGGCTGGTCCGCGCGTACGGGGGCAGCGCCGCCGAGTGCCTGCGCACCGCCGCGCGTCTCCAGGTCCGCCCGCGCCGCACCGTCCGCGTCGCCGTGCCGTTCGACGCGGTCGGCGGGCTGTACCACTTGCTGGGCACCTGGGACGTCACGCGCGGCGAGGAGGCGTACACGGCGGGCGGCGTGGAACTCGACGTGCACCTGTACCCCGAGGACACGGACGCCTTCGCGGCGGCCCTGCGGGACGCGACGCGTGGCGCGGCGGTGACCGACCTTGACTGACGCGCCCCCCCGGCCCACGCCCGCGCTGACCACGCTGGGCGGCCTGAACCTGCGCGGCTTCCGCAAGGTCAAATCCCTGCTGCTGCTCGTGTACGTCGCATTCGAAGGCCCCACGCCGCGCCGCACCCTGGCGACCCTGCTGTGGCCGGGCGCCGCCCGACCGGAAGGGAGCCTGCGCGTCGCCCTGCACGCCCTGCGCGAGGTGCACCCGGACGCGCTGGGCGGCGAGGACCGCCTGACCACTCCTGTGACCAGCGACGCGGTCCAGCTCCTGACCCTGCGCGGCGAGGCCGCCTGGGCCGCCTACCCCGGCCCGTTCCTGCACGGCGTGCCCCTGAGTGGCGTGTCCGCCGAGTTCGAGGAATGGGTCGAGTCGCAGCGCGAACGCCTCGCGCGGCACGTGCAGGAAGAGGCGCTGCGGGCCGCCGAGACGGCCGAACCTGGCCGCGCCGCCACCTGGGCCGAACGCGCCTACCGCACCCCCGCCGCCCCACCCCCCGAACCGGACCTGCTGCGCCGCCTGCTGCCCCTCACGCTGCCCGGCTCGCCCCTGGAAGCCGAGGTGCGCGCCGAACTGAGCGAAGTCGAAGCCGCCGCACCCACCCCAGCCTCCACGCCCCGCTCAGGTGCGCGCATGCTGGGCCGCGAGGCAGAACTCGCCGCGCTGCTCGCCCGGACCCTCACCCCGACCCCCGAACAGCCGGGCGGCGTGGCCCTCATCACTGGGCCCGGCGGCATCGGCAAGTCCACCCTCACCCGCGAACTCCTGCGGGAACTCACGCGCCTGGACCGCCCCGTCACCCTGGTCGACGCCGAGGGCGCCTCCAGCCCCGCTGAACTCAGCGCCCGCATCGCCGCCGCCCTCACGCCCGGGGAGGCCGCCCCGCCCACCCTGGCCGCCCTCGCCGCCCGCATCCCCCCGCGCTCAACGGTCCTGCTCGACGGTGCGGACGCCCTCCCGGAACTACCAGACCTCCTCAGCAGCCTGCGCCGCGACCTGCCCGGCGTGCACTGGGTGATCAGCAGCCGCCGCAGCCCCCCTGGACTCCTGACGCCCGGCGACCTCCTCCTGCCCCTCGCGGGCCTCCCGCAGGCCCCACCGGAAGCGGACCTCGCCCAGATCGCCGCGAGCAGCGCCACGCAACTCTTCCTGCGCGAAGCCGCCCGCACCCGCCGCGACCTCACCCTCACTGCCGGGAACGCCGCCCTGATCGCCGGCCTCACCCGCCGCCTCCAGGGCCACCCCCTCGCCCTGGCCCTGGCCGCCTCATGGCTGCGCGTCGAGACCCTCGACGCCGTGTACACCCGCGTACTGACCGAAGCCGCCCAGCTCACCCCGGAAGGCGGCGGCAGCGACGGACGGCGCGGCCTGAACGCCGTCGCCCGCCGCTCCTGGGACCTCCTCACCCCGGACCAGCAACACGCGGCGCTGCGCCTGACCGTCCCCACCGACCTCGACCCCGCCGATGCCCCCCACCTGGGCGTCCCCGCACACCTCATCGACGAGCTGCTCACGCACAACTTCCTGGAAGCGCACCAGCCCGGCACGGAACGCCTGCGCCTGTACCCCGCGCTGCGCGGCCTGCTGACTGAGCAGGCCGCCGCGCATCCGGGGCTGATCGCGCAGGCGCGCGCCGACCACGCCCGCCACTACCTGACGTGGTTCACCGCCCAGGCCCCCGAAGCGCCCCAGGTGGACGCCGAACGCGACAACATCACCGCCGCCCTGCACGCCGCCCTGGAGCGCGGCGAAGCCACCGCCGCTCAGATCGATCACTTCCTGGCGCACCACGACCGGCGCGGCCTGCACAGCAGCGGCACCGACACCTTCGCCGCCCTGGCCGACGCCGCCGAGGACGCCCGCGCCCCCGAAAGCGTGCAGGCCGCCGCGCAGATCGCCAGCATGTGGCTCGCCTTCCGGGCCAACCGCCTATTGGATGCGCAAACTCTCGCTGGGCACTTCTTGGCAGGACCACTGGCCGCCAATCCTGCTAGCCGCATGAAAGTTCTCAACACATTGTCAGCAGTTCGGGGCGTGCAGGGCAAAATACAGTCCGCAGTCGATTTGCTGGAACAAGCTGTGACGCTGTCTGAGCGTCTGGGTGATCGCACGCGGGAATTGTATTACCGGTTGAACCTTCTGACTTACCTGACCTTCCTGGGTAACGCGGCAGAACTTCAGCAGCTGCTAACTACTTTGGAGGCGCAGTTACCGCAGTTACCAGAAGCGACTGCGTGGCAGGTGCGGCAAGCTGCGCTGGGAGTCCGCTTGCATCTGCCTGGTACAGATGACGATCGTGAGAGGCTCTTGGCGGAAGCTGAGGCGCTAGTTATTGCGGGTCGAACTCTGCACATTCAGGCGCTAGAGTCTGAAGGGCACGAAGGAAGAACCCGTCTTGCCCTTCTTTTACGGCGCTGGCGCCAGGCAGAAGATTGGCTGAAGGCATGGCGAGCTCACCTAATCGCTTCGGGGGACGTCATAGACCAGCCCAGTCTGTTCCTGATTGAATCTGAATTGCACTATGCCCGCGGGCGAGCAAGACAAGGTCGCCGCAGTGCCTTATTGGCGCTCCGTGGTGCGGAGCGGACTGGAAATCCCTGGATACTTTTAGAGCTATTAAAACTCACTGCTCGTGATTTGCATGCCTGTGACCCGGAACGGCTCTTGGTTTGGGTGCAGCAAGCTGCTGCTGCTCCGAACATCCACAGTCAACAACGTGCCCATATGAAACAGGCACTCTATGAGATGTACGGCCAGCAACCTGCAGAGCAGGGAGCTGACCTAGCATTTCCAGCTCTCCGTTTATGGCTAACTGAACACTTAGATGGCAGTTGAACTCAGGGACCGAGAACAGGCGGCGGCCACGTTACGTCTGGTTCATCGGTGCCGCTTGGAGAGGGCATGTTTGGCGTAGCGGGTTCGAACATGGCGGGCTGGGTAGTCTTGTTGCCCTGGTTCAGGTTTTCGACGTAGTACAGGGGCCAGCCGTTGCAGAGCATCTGCGCGTAGCCGTACCAGTTGTCCCCGGTGCGCTCCTGGGTGGTGAAGGTGGGGCCGCTGGGCAGGCTGGTGACGACGGGCATGGGGACGTACTGGCGGACGAAGCTGCTGTTGTACTGGGGCCAGGTGTCGCCGAAGGGTACTTCGTACCGGCCGCTGTAAGCCTGGTGCAGTGGGGTGTAGATGAACAGGGCGTAGTCCTTGCCCTTGCGGGTGGCGTAGAGCTGCCCGCCCTTGACTGTGATGCCGTCGAACGTCTCGGTTTGCGTCATGGAACCTCCGTTGAAGTGTGGTGTGCGCTGCATTGTAGGTCATTGGTGTTGAGTTCCGGGTCATGAGTGTGTGCGGGTGGGTGCGTGGTCGGGCTGGTGCGGACCTTGCGCTGTGAGGTGGTTGCATTTCGCTGCGTGTCGTGTGAACCGTGATAAAACTGGGGTGTACCAACAGTTTTATGGAAGTGCAGTTCGTTTTTAGGACTTCTCTTTTTTCCAGATCCTAGTGCCGTTTTTCACGAGCAGTATGGGGTGAGGGGCGGCGCAGACGCAGAAAGGAGACCGACCATCGAATACGCCAACTTCGTCATCATGCTGCTCGTCGCGCTCGGCATCGGCATCATTGCTGTGCTTGCTAGCGCCCTCCTCGGCCCCAAGAAGGCCAGTCGAACCAAACTCATGGCCTACGAGAGCGGGAACGACCCCGAACGCGGCGGTGTCGGCACCGGCCAGCGCTTCCCCGTGCATTTCTACCTCGTGGCCATGCTGTTCATCATCTTCGACATCGAAACCGCCTTCTTCTACCCCCTGGCCGTCGCGTACCAGAAACTCATCCCCTTTGCCTTCTTCGAGGCCGTCACCTTCGTGCTCCTGCTGCTCGTCGGGTACGTGTACATCCTGAAAAAGAAGGTGCTGGAATGGGCCTAAGAGCGCTTACTCCTGCGTCGGCGAATCAAGAGAGGCGAAGGGCCGCCCCTGAGCCTGGGGCCACCGGACGCTCAGCAGGCCACACCGTGGAGGTGCGCCCATGCCACTGAAGGAACTGTTCGAGAAGGACTGGCAGGAACTGGAGTCCGAGGGGATCCTGTTTTCCAGCCTGGAGAAGCTAGTCGCGTGGGGGCGGAGTAACAGCCTGTGGCCCGCGACGTTCGGGCTGGCGTGCTGCGCCATTGAGATGATGAGCTCCACCGACGGCCGCAACGACCTGGCGCGCTTCGGGAGTGAGGTGTTTCGCGCGTCGCCCCGGCAGGCGGACGTGATGATCGTCGCGGGGCGCCTGAGCAAGAAGATGGCGCCGGTCATGCGCCGCGTGTACGACCAGATGCCCGACCCGAAGTGGGTGATCAGCATGGGCGCGTGCGCCAGCAGCGGCGGCATGTTCAACAACTACGCGATTGTGCAGAACGTGGACAGCGTCGTGCCGGTGGACATCTTCGTGCCCGGCTGCCCCCCCCGCCCCGAGGCGCTGATCTACGCCGTGATGCAGCTCCAGAAGAAGGTGCGCGGCGAGGCGTTCGACGGGCTGGGGCAGCAGCTGCCCATGGTGGACGCATGGACCCGCTGAAACCCGCAGACGCGAAACCCATGGGCCGCGAGGGCGTCGCGCAGTCCAGCACCAGCGCCGCGCCGGTCGTCCCGTCCCCGGTCCCGGTGATTCCGGCTGCGCCCAGCCGCGACGTGACCGGCCTGATCGCCGAACTGGGCCTGACCGAGGATCACGCCGCCGAACCCACCGCCCTGGTCACGCCCGGCGATCTGCACCGCGCCGCGCAGGCCCTCAAAGATCACGGGTTCATGCTCATGGACACCGTCGGCATCGACTACAGCACCTACACCGAGGCCCGCCCGAAGCGCTTCGCGGTGCTGCACAACATCTACCACCCGCGCGACCACCGCCGCCTCTTCCTGCGCGTGTGGCTGGACGACGGCGAGACCCTGCCCAGCCTGTACCCGATCTGGCGCGCCGCGAACTACCTGGAACGCGAGGTGTACGACCTGATGGGCGTCACCTTCACCGGTCACCCCGACCTGCGCAAGGTCCTCACGCCCGACGACCTCGAAGGTCACCCGCTGCGCAAGGACTTCCCGCTGGGCGAGACGCCCACCCTGTTCCGCGAGGGCCGTCACCTCGACCCAGCGGCGTTCCGCGCGGGCCTCACCGGGCGCGACGCGGGACTCACCGGATACCGCGGCGAACTGCGCCGGGGCCGGGGCGAGGACCGCCTGCCGCCCGTCATGCCGGAAGGAGGGCCCAAGTGACCACGACCGACAAGCCCGGCACTGGTCAGCAGGGCGCCGCTCAGCCCAGCCGTCCGGCCCCCACGCACGGCGCGCAGGCCCCCGGCGGGACGCTGGCCCCCGAGCAGATGCAGCCCGACCATCAGGAATCCACGAGCGCCGAGCGCCTGCACGGGCAGACCGAAGGGCAGATGCACACGCAGATCATGAGCCTGAACGTCGGGCCGCAGCACCCCAGTACGCACGGCGTGCTGCGGCTCGTGGTGGACATGGACGGCGAGTACGTCGTGAAGGTCACCCCGCACATGGGGTACCTGCACACCGGCTTCGAGAAGACCTTCGAGAATCGCACGTACCAGCAGGGCGTGACCTACGCGCCCCGCACCGACTACCTGCACTCGTTCGGCCATGAACTCGCGTACGTCCTGAGCGTCGAGAAACTCCTGCAGGCGGACGTGCCCGAACGGGCCACCACCGTGCGCGTCATCCTGCACGAACTCGGACGCATCCACAGCCACCTCGTGTTCGTCGGCACCGGCCTGCTCGACCTGGGCGCCCTGACCCCGTTCTTCTACGCCTTCCGCGAGAAAGAAGCCCTCCAGGACCTGTTCGAGGCGGTGTGCGGGTACCGCATGAACCAGGGGTACTTCCGCGTGGGCGGCCTGTACCGCGACATCCCGGGCGACTGGGCGCCCCGCGTGGAGAAGTTCCTCGACCAGATGGAACGCGGCGTCACCGAGTACAGCACCCTGTTCGCGCAGAACCCCATCTTCCTCGACCGCGCTAAAGGGGTGGGCGTCATCCCGCCCGAGGTCGCCATCGACCTGGGCCTCACCGGACCCAACCTGCGCGCCAGCGGCGTGCCCCTCGACCACCGCAAGGACAACCCCTACTGCGGCTACGAGAGCTACGACTTCAACGTCATCACCAGCACCGACGGGGATTCCCTGGCGCGCTTCAACATGCGCCTCCTCGAATTCGGCGAGAGCATCAAGATCGTCCGGCAGGCCCTCAGGCGCCTGAAACCCGGCCCGGTCAAGGACCCCAACCGCAAGATCAGCCTCCCGCCCCGCCACGAACTCGAGACGAGCATGGAAGCGGTCATCCACCACTTCAAACTCGTCACCGAGGGCTTCCACCCGCCCACCGGCGAGGTGTACGTCCCGGTCGAGAGTGCGCGCGGCGAGGTCGGGTACTACATCGTCAGTGACGGCGGCAGCATGCCGTACCGCGTGAAGATCCGCGCGCCCAGCTTCGTGAACCTCCAGGCGCTGGAGTACGCCTGCGTCGGCGCGCAGTTCGCGGACCTCATCACGATTCTCGCCACCATCGACCCCGTGCTGGGCGACGTGGACCGCTGATTACCGGCGGACCCCGGACGTTCTCTCAATCAAGGAGTGCAGCCAATTTGAGTTACTTCGCTGAGAAACAACCACTGGTGGCGGATATCTTCAGCCGTTACCCGGATTCACCGCAGGGGCGGCGCAGCGCACTGATGCCGCTGCTGCGTGAGGTGCAGGACGCCGAGGGCTTCGTGTCCGAGGCCCGCATGGCCGAGATCGCCGCGCTGTGCGGCACGACGGCGACCGAGGTGCGCTCGGTGATGAGCTTCTACTCCACGTACCACACGCTCCCCACAGGCAAATATCACCTGCAGGTGTGCAGCACGCTGATGTGCGCGCTGGCCGGGTCGGACGAACTGTGGGATCACCTCGTGGAGACGCTGGACGTGCAGCCGGGCGAGGTGAGCGCGGACGGGCGCTTCAGCGTGCAGAAGGTCGAGTGCCTGGGCTCGTGCGGCACCGCGCCCATGATGCAGATCAACAATGACGGGTACTACGAGAACGTGGGCCCCAGCAAGTGCGCGCGGATTCTGGAGTCACTGCGGAGCGACCTGCAGCCGCTGCCGGACAATCCGGTGCCGGTGACGGTGGGCGCCGACGGGCGGCAGGTGCTGGCGACCGGGCAGGCGATCGGGTCGAGCGTGACGGGCCTGCACCGCCTGCCGGAACAGGCCGGGGGTGAGGCGTGACCGCCACGGCCCCCACCCCCCCGAAACCGATCACGAGCGCGAAGGACCCGCGCTTCGCGCCGACGCTGTACGCGCACGTGGGGCAGCCGGAGAGCTGGACTCTTGCTTACTACCGCCGGAACGGTGGGTACGAGCCGGTGAAGCGCGCGTTCGCGATGGGCCCGGACGCCGTGATCGAGGAAGTGAAAAAGTCCGGCCTGCGCGGGCGCGGCGGGGCGGGCTTCGCGACGGGCCTGAAGTGGTCGTTCATGCCGCTGAAGGACGGCAAGCCGCACTACATCATCTGCAACGCGGACGAGTCCGAACCCGGCAGCTTCAAGGACCGCTACCTGCTCTCGGAGGACCCGCACCAGCTGATCGAGGGGATGATCATCGCGGGCTACGCCATGCGCGCCAGCGTGGGGTACATCTACATCCGAGGGGAGTACGTGCACGCCGCCGAGCGCATCTGGGCCGCCATTCACGAGGCGCGCGCGGCGGGGCTGCTGGGCCAGAACATCCTGGGCAGCGGCTTCGACTTCCAGCTGTTCGTGCACCGCGGCGCCGGAGCGTACATCTGCGGCGAGGAAACCGCACTCATGAACTCGCTGGAGGGCCTGCGCGCCAACCCGCGCCTGAAGCCCCCCTTCCCGGCCGCGGCGGGCCTGTACGGGCTGCCCACCACCATCAACAACGTCGAGACCTTCTGCGCCGCCACGCAGATCCTGCGCTACGGCGCGGACTGGCACGCGGGCATGGGCACTGAGAAGAGCAAAGGCATGAAACTCTTCCAGATCAGTGGCCCGGTCGCGCGGCCCGGCGTGTACGAACTGCCGCTGGGCACCACCTTCCGCGAACTCATCTACGACTGGGCGGGCGGCCCCCTGGAGGAGATGAAGGCCATCATTCCCGGCGGAAGCAGCTGCCCCATGCTGCCCTGGACGGACGCGATTCTCGACACGCCCATGGACTACGAGGCCGTCGCGGCCGCCGGCAGCATGCTGGGCACCGGCGGCGTCACGCTGATCCCGAAGGCGGACTGCATCGTGAACGCCACCTGGAACCTCGTGCGCTTCTACGGCCACGAGAGCTGCGGGAAGTGCACGCCGTGCCGCGAGGGCATCAGCTCCTGGATGACCCGCATGTACCAGAAACTCGTGACCGGCCGCGGCCAGCCCGGCGACGTGCAGCTCATCTTGGACATGAGTGACAACATCGGCGGCCGCAGCTTCTGCGCGCTGGCCGACGCCTGCCTGGGCCCGGTCCTGAGCAGCATCAAACACTTCCGCGAGGAATACGACGCCCTGGCCACCACCCAGCAGCCCCTGTACCCCGCGCGCAAACGCTGGAGGGACGCGTGAGGCGCGTGCCGGGCCGGACCCGCCGTGAGGTGCGGACATGAAAGTTCACGTGGACGGAATTGAAGTGGAACTCCCGGCCGGCACCAGCGCCATTGACGCGGTGTTCCAGTCGGGTGGGGACGTGCCGTACTTCTGCGCGCACAAGTACCTCTCGCCGGTGGGCGCGTGCCGGATGTGCCTCGTGGAATCGGGCTCGCCCCGCAAGAACCCGGACGGATCGTTCGTGATGGAAGGAGAGGGGGACGCGGCCACGCCGAAGATCTTCTGGTTCCCCAAGCCGATGGCGTCCTGCACCATGCAGGCCACCGAGGGCATGCACATCCGCACTGCGAAAACGAGCGAGGTCGTGGCGAAGGCGCAGGCGGGCATGATGGAGTTCACGCTGCTGAACCACCCGCTGGACTGCCCCACCTGCGACAAGGGCGGCGCGTGCGAGTTGCAGGACCGCGCGTTCGAGTACGGGTATGGCGCGAGCCGCTTCGGCTTCGACCGCCGCCACGCGGAGAAGCACTACCCGCTGTCGGACTTCGTGATTCTGGATCAGGAGCGCTGCATTCACTGCAAGCGCTGCGTGCGGTACTTCGAGGAGGTGCCGGGCCAGGAGGTGCTGGACTTCATCGAGCGCGGCGGGCACACCTTCATCGATACCGAGGAGGGCGGGCTGCCCACGGGCTTTTCGGGGAACATCACGGACATCTGCCCGGTGGGGGCGCTGCTGGACAACGTGGCGCGCTTCCGGGGCCGCAACTGGGAGTACGACCACACGCCCACCACCTGCACGCTGTGCCCAGTCGGGTGCTCCATCACGGTGGACGCCCGTAACGGCCGCCTCGAGCGCATCGTGGCGGGCGAGAACCGCGACGTGAACGAGGCGTGGATCTGCGACGCGGGCCGCTTCGGTCACCCCTTCGCCAGCGAGGAGCGCCTGACTACCCCCCTCATCCGGGATGAGGACGGGGCGCTGGTCCCCGCCACCTGGGACGAGGCCATCACCGCGATCAACCGCGGCCTGCTGGGGCTGCCGCTGGCGGACCTGGGCCTGTTCGTGGGCTCGGGCGCCACGCTGGAGGAGGGCGCGGCGCTGTCAGCCCTGGCGGACGCGCTCAACGCCCGGCACGTGGATCACTTCCCGCGTCACTCGGTGTTCATCGCGCCGACCGCCACGCTGACGGACGTGGCGACCGCCGACGCCGTCGTCGTGCTGGGCGCCGACCTGGGCGAGGAAGCGCCGGTGCTGGAACTGCGCATCCTGGAGATGCTGCGCGGCGGCCTGCTGCCCGCCGAGTTCGCGCACGGCACCGCCATCGCCGACCTGCGCCTCGTGGAACGCCCCGCCCGCCGCCCCGAGCGGCTGGCCGTGATCGGCGGCGAGTCGCGCCTGTGGGGGCACGCCGGGCACCGCGTCAGCGCGAACGGTGAGAATGCCCTGACCCGCCTCGCCCACCCGGACACCGACGACCTGAAGGCCGTGCGGGCCCTGCTGGACAGCGCCGAGCGGCCCGTGCTGATCCTGGGCGCGGACGCCCTGCGCGGCGCGAGCGGCTCCGCGGCCTCACTGCTGGCCGACCTCGCCTCGCGCACCGGGGCGAAGGTCATCGCGATTCCCGCCGGGCCGAACAGCAACGGGCTGGCCGCGCTGAACCTCGTGCCCCGCACCGGCGGCCTGGGTGTCGACCGCCTGGGCGAGGTCCCCGCCGCGTTCATCAGCCGCCTCGATCCTGGCATGCGCGCGGCGGGCTTCACGGTTGTGCACGACACGCACCTGACCGCCACCGCCCAGCTGGCCGACGTGGTCCTGCCCGCCGTCACGAACTACGAGAAGCGCGGCACCGTCCAGAACCTCGAGGGGCGTCTGCTGCCCCTGAACCCCGCTGCCATCCAGAGCGGCGAGGCCGCCGACCTGATCCGCACCCTGACCGCGCTGGCCGAGGCGCTGGGTGTGAAGGCCCCCGCCCGCGGTCAGCGCGGCGCGCAGACCCTGCTGACCGAGCGGGTCGGCGTGAACACCGCCGGGATCCAGGCGGGCGGCGCGCTGCACAGCTTCGCCCGCACGTACGTGGCGCCCGCCGCGCCGCACACGCCGAAACTCTGGACCGAGCGCATGCGCTCCCGTGACCGCGACTGGGCCGAACGCATCCACGACCTCGTGGAGGGCGGCTGGACGCTGCCGGTCGCGCCCGCGGCACCTCAACCCGGAGGGGACGACTGATGCCCGACTGGCTCGCCACACTCCTGATCTCGCTGCTCAAGGCCGTGCTGGTCGTCCTGGGCCTGCTGACCACCTTCGCGTACATGACCCTGATCGAGCGGCGCCTGCTGGGCCGCATGCAGCTGCGCCCCGGCCCGAACCGCGTGGGCCCCATGGGCCTGCTGCAACCCGCCGCGGACGCCATCAAGAGCATCTTCAAGGAGGACCTCACCGTCACCCTGGCCGACAAGCTCGTGTACACCCTGGCGCCCATCGTCGCCATCGGCATGGCCCTGACCGCGTTCGGGGGCCTGCCCGCCGGGCCCGCCGGGAGCCTGTTCGGCGAGAACCCCTGGGTGTACAACCTCGACACCGGCATCCTGGCGCTGCTCGCGCTGACCAGCATGGGCGTGTATGGCATCTTCCTGGGCGGCTGGGCGTCCGGCAGCAAATACCCGATCCTGGGCGGCCTGCGGTCAAGCGCGCAGATGATCAGCTACGAACTCGGCATGGGCCTGAGCCTGCTGGGCCTGCTGATGATCGTGGGCACCACCTCCTTCCACGGCATCGTGGGCTGGCAGGCGCAGAACGGCCCGATGATCCTCTTCCAGTCGCTGGGCTTCGTGCTGTTCCTGATCTCGTCCTTCGCGGAAACGAACCGCACGCCCTTCGACCTGCCGGAAGCCGAGCAGGAGATCGTCGCCGGGTACCTCACGGAGTACAGCGCGATCAAGTGGGCGCTGTTCCAGATGGCCGAGTACGTGAACATGATCACCGCGTCCGCCGTCATGAGCACCCTCTTCTTCGGCGGCTGGAAGGGCCCGCAGTTCCTCAACGGCCTGATCCCCGGGATTTCCGACTGGCCGCTGATCTGGCTGATCGTGAAGATTGCGTTCTTCCTGTTCCTGTTCATCTGGGTGCGCGCCACCCTCCCGCGGCTGCGCTACGACCAGCTGATGCGCTTCGGCTGGAAACTCGTGCTGCCCCTGGCGCTGGCCAACACCATGCTGACCGCCGCGTTCCTCGCCTTCCGCGGCTCCGGCGGCCTGTGGTTCCTGGGCGTCCTCAGCTTCGCGGGCGTGCTCGCGCTGCTCGTCCTGAGCGACCGCGTCCGCACCCTGTGGAACCAGCCCAGCATCCGCCCCGAAGGGGACATCGTCCGCGCCGGAGGCGACTGATGCGCGCCTCCCCTCACCCCACCACAGGAGCCAACCATGGGCGTTCTTGAAATAGCCAAGGGCATGGGCGTCACGCTGGGGAAACTGTTCCAGAAACCCGTGACCGTCAGTTACCCCGAACAGCGCGCCACGCTGCAACCCCGCTTCCGCGGGCGGCACATCTTGACCCGCCACCCCGGCACGAATCTGGAAAAGTGCATCGGCTGCTCGCTGTGCGCCGCCGCGTGCCCCGCCTACGCCATCTACGTGGAGGCCGCCGAGAACGACCCGGCCGCGCCCGTGTCGCCTGGCGAGCGGTACGCGAAGGTATACGAGATCAACATGCTGCGCTGCATCTTCTGCGGCATGTGCGAGGAAGCCTGCCCGACCGGCGCGGTCGTACTGGGCAACGAGTTCGAGATGGCCGACTACCGCTACCGCGACTTCGTGTACGCCAAGGAGGACATGCTCGTCGGCGTGACCGGCAGCGTCCCGCAGCGCCGCGAGGCCGAGCGCAGAGGCAAACCCGTCCGCCTGGGCTTCCAACTCGACGGCGGGCAGCCCCGCGCGGAACTGGAAGGGGTGAAGTACCAGTGAGGGTCGATGGTCGATGGTTGAAAGTTGATGGTTGTCCTGCGTCCCGCGCCCCGCGCACGGCGTCCCTCCCACTGCCCACTGCCCACACCCCACTCCCCGTGGCCGGAGACCGCCCATGATGCTGGC
This sequence comes from Deinococcus radiotolerans, assembly GCF_014647435.1. NCBI lineage: Bacteria > Thermotogati > Deinococcota > Deinococci > Deinococcales > Deinococcaceae > Deinococcus > Deinococcus radiotolerans. The sequence goes on from NZ_BMPE01000002.1 coordinate 424,193, forward strand.
GTTCATCCTGCTGGGCGCGCTGGCGATCGTGGGCGGCGTGATCACCATTGCCGCAAAGAACGCGGTGCATGCGTCGCTGGGGCTGGTGGGGACGCTGCTGTGCGTGGCGGGCCTGTTCGCCACGTTGAACGCGTCGTTCCTGGCCGCGACCCAGGTGATCGTGTACGCGGGCGCGGTGATGGTGCTGTTCCTGTTCGTGATCATGCTCCTGAACGCGAACCAGCCGGTCACGGAACGCGACCCGGTGCCGTACGTGCGGGAACTCGCCGGGATCGGCGGGACGCTGCTGGCCGGGGCGTTCGTGGTGCTGGCCTTCACGTACAGGGACCCACGCCCGCTGGCCGAGGGGGCCGAGGCGCTGCGTGGCGGGTCCGCGCTGGTGATGGGGGAGACCCTCCTGACCCGCTTCCTGCTGCCCTTCGAGGCGGTGAGCATCCTGCTGCTCGTGGCGATCGTGGGCGCGGTGGCGCTCGTGCAGCGCCCGGCCGCGCAGCCGGACGGCGTGCCGGACGAGCTGGAGGAACCGGTGGGCGCGCCCCAGCAGGAGCGGCGGCAGGTGCCGCGCGGGGCCGCCCCGGCCCTGATGCAGACCCGCGGCGCCCAGGACGGGGAGGTGCGTGCCTGATGGTGCCCACCACCTCCTACCTGGCCCTGTCCGGGATTCTGTTCGCGCTGGGCATGATCGGCGTGCTGACCCGCCGCACGGCCATCATGGTGTTCCTGTCGGTGGAGCTGATGCTGAACGCCGCGAACCTCGCGCTGGTGGCGTTCGCGCGGTCGTGGGGCGACCCGACCGGGCAGACGGCCGTGTTCATCGTGATGACGCTGGCCGCCGCCGAGGTGGCGATCGGGCTGGCGATCATCGTCGCGATCTTCCGTAAACGCGAGACCACGAACGTGGACGATCTCGCCGCGTTGAAAGGCTGAGTGGCAACCTGTGGATAGTCTTCCTGCTCTGTACCTGCTGCCCCTGTTGCCGCTGCTGGGCTTCACGGCCCTGATGGTGCTGCCGCGCCTGTTCCCCGGCAAGACGGGGGGCTGGCTGGCAACCGGGATGGTCGGCGCGGCGTTCGTCGTGGCCGTCATCCGCTACCTGAACCAGGGCGCGCCCGCCCATGAGGTGCTGTGGGCGTGGCTGCCGAACATGGCCCTGAACGCCAACCTGTCGGTGGGCTTCTGGCTCGACCAGCTCTCTGCGCTGATGGCGCTGATCATCACGGGCGTGGGCTTCCTGATTCACCTGTACTCGATCTCGTACATGGGGCACGACCCGAAGTTCACGCGCTTCTTCGCGTTCCTGAACTTCTTCGTAGCGATGATGCTGATCCTGGTGCTGGCCGACTCCTACCCACTGATGTTCGTTGGCTGGGAGGGCGTGGGCATGGCGTCGTACCTGCTGATCGGCTTCTGGTTCAACGGCCGCAACAGCGAAGCCAGTGACGCGCAGGTCCGCGCCGCCAGCGACGCCGAGGCCGTCAGCAACTCCAACGCGGCGCGCAAGGCGTTCATCATGAACCGCATCGGGGACCTGGGCTTTATGCTGGGCATGTTCCTGCTGTTCAAGCTGTACGGCACCCTGTCGATCCCCGAACTGGCCGAGCGGGTCGAGGGCGCGCAGGTGGCGCAGGCGGGCATCGAACTCGCCTGTCTGTTCCTGCTCGTCGGCGCGGTCGGCAAGAGCGGCCAGCTGCCCCTGACGACCTGGCTGCCGGACGCCATGGCGGGCCCCACGCCCGTCTCCGCGCTGATCCACGCGGCGACCATGGTCACGGCCGGCGTGTACCTCGTGGCGCGCAGCCACTTCCTGTACGACCTCGCCCCGAACGCCAGCCTGTGGGTCGCGTGGGTGGGCGGCCTGACCGCGCTGTACGGCGCGCTGTCCGCGCTGAACCAGTCGGACATCAAGAAGATCCTGGCGTACTCCACCGTGTCGCAGCTGGGCTACATGTTCCTCGCGGTGGGCCTGCACGCGTACTCGGCGGGCGTGTTCCACCTGCTGACGCACGCGTTCTTCAAGGCGCTGCTCTTCCTCGCGGCGGGCGCCGTGATCCACGCGCTGCACGAGGAGCAGGACGTGCGGAAGATGGGCGGCCTGCACAAATTCATGCCGTTCACGCACCTCGTGTCCGTGGCGGGCGTGCTGGCGATCGCCGGAATTCCCATCTGGAGCGGCTTCTTCAGCAAGGACGCGATCCTGGCCGCCGCGTACGAGCAGAGCCTGCCCCTGTACCTGATCGGGCTGGGCGTGGCGCTGCTCACCGCGTTCTACATGGGCCGCTGGTACTTCCTGGTGTGGCGCGGCGCGTACCGCGGTCACGGCCATCCGCACGAGGCGGATGCCCTCACGAAGATCCCGCTGGGCGTGCTGGCCGCGCTGGCGACCCTGGCCGGGTTCCTGAACATCCCCACCTTCCTGGGTGGCGGACACGCCTTCGACACGTACCTGGGCCGGGCGATCCCGCTGCACGCACACGAGATTCCCGTCGCGACCGAGTGGCTGCTGACCGTCTTCGCCGTCCTCGCGGGCGTGATCGGGCTGGGCTGGGCGTTCCTGGGGCACCGCCGTAGCGCCCTGACGACCGGGCCGCTGGGTGAACTCAGCCGCAACAGCCTGTACCTTGACGCGCTGTACGACAACGTCGTGTCCGCCCCCAGCCGCGCCATCGCGGGCGCACTGGACACCGTGGACCGCGGCACCGATGACGCCCTGAACGGCATCGCCCGCAACGCCAGCGGCCCCGGCGGGCTGTTCACGCTGTGGCAGAGCGGCTTCGTGCGCGCCTACGCGGTCAGCATGCTGCTCGGCACGGCCGTCATCATCGGCTACTGGGCCCTCAAGACCATCGGGAGCGGCGCATGAACTCCTTCACCGACTGGCTCCCCACCCTCATGATCTTCCTGCCCCTTGCGGGCAGCCTGCTGCTGCTCGTCACGCCGAAAACCTTCCGGGACGAGGTCGCGGGCTTCATGGCCGCCCTGACGCTCGGCGCGGGCCTCGCCATCTGGCGTAGCGGCGGCTCGGAGCTGTTCCGCTGGGACTGGATTCCCCCGCTGGGCATCACGTACTCCGTGCAGCTGGGCGGCGTGAGCCTCGCCCTGGCGCTGGTCACGGCGCTGATGTCGTTCATCGCGATCCTGTACGCCGCGCGCCGCATCCCCAACCCCGGGCCGATGCTCTCGCTGATCCTGGCGATGGAGACCGGCCTGATCGGCATCTTCGCCGCGCAGGACCTGATGCTGTTCTACGTGTTCTTCGAGGACGCGCTGATCCCGGCCCTCCTGATGCTGGCGATGTACGGCAAGGATGGGCGCATGGCCGCCCTGGTGAAATTCGCGGCCTACACGCTGTTCGGCAGCCTGCTGATGCTGGTCAGCATCATCGGCGTGCGGTACCTGGGCGGCAGCCCCAGCTTCGCCATGACCGACCTGAAACAGCACCTCGTGACCGGCAGCGCGCAGACGTGGCTGTACCTGGGCTTCCTGACCGCCATGGCCGTCAAGCTGCCGCTGTGGCCGCTGCACGCGTGGCTGCCGGACTTCCACGAGCAGAACCACGACAGCGGCGTGCCGGACGTCATGGGCACCCTGTACAAGGTCGGCGGGTACGGCATCTTCACCTTCGCCATCCCGCTGTTCCCGGACGCCAGCCTGGACCTGCGCCCCCTCCTGATGGGCCTGGCCGCGTTCACCGCGCTGTACGCCGCGTGGATCGCGTTCCGGCAGACGAACTGGAAACGCCTGCTCGCCTACGCGGGCCTCAGCCACATGGGCTTCGTGGCGCTGGGCGTGTTCTCCCTGAACGAGACAGCCGTGATCGGCGCGATGTACCTGCTTGCCTTCCAGAACCTCTACACCGGTGCGCTGTTCCTCTCGGTGGGGATGCTTCAGGAACGCATCGGCAGCCTGGAGACCCGCGTGGGCGGCGTCATGACCCAGGCGGGCGCTCTGAGTGGCCTGACCATGGCCCTGTGGTTCGCCAGCATCGCTGTGCCCGGACTGGCGGGCTTCATCGGCGAGTTCAGCATCCTGCTCGGCGCGTATCAGGTCTCGCCCTGGCTGACCTTCATCGCGGGCATCACGACCATCGCCGCCGCCGCGTACGCCCTGACCGCCTTCCAGCACACGTTCTGGCAGGCCCGCCCCGCCGGGGCTGTGCGCGTACGTGACCTCGTGCACACCGAATGGCTGATCCTGGCGGTCCCGCTGGGCCTGCTGGTGCTGTTCGGCGTGTACTCCACCCCAGCCCTGAACCTCATGCAGCCCGCCGTGCGCGCCGTCCTGAGCGCCCTGGGAGGCAACTGACATGCTGCAAGTCCCCGAAGCGTCCCTCACGCCTCTGCTGCCCATCCTGCTCGTCCTGGCTGGGGCGATCAGCAGCACCCTGCTGGGCTTCTGGCTCAGCCGCCGCACCCTGACGCTCATCAACATCGGTGCTGTGGTCGCGTCCGCCGTGAGCGTCGGCTGGCTGTGGAACCGCGACCTGTCCTCCTTCGGCGGCGGCCTGCGCGCTGACCACGCCGCGCTGCTGCTGGGTTTCGTGATCCTCGCCGGGACCCTGATGACGCTCCTCGTCACACTGGACACCGCGTGGCGCGCCCGCGTGTCCTTCCCCGAATTCGACGCGATGCTCATGTACGCCGTGACCGGCTGCCTGCTGATCGCGTTCAGTGGCGACCTGATCGTCATGCTGATCGGCCTGGAAATCATGAGCCTCAGCTCCTACGTCCTCGCCACCCTGCAGGGCTCACGCCGCGCGGAGGAAAGCGGCCTGAAGTACTTCCTGCTCGGCGCCGCCGGGAGCGCCGTGCTGATCTACGGCCTGGCGTTCGTGTACGGCGCGACCGGCAGCCTGAACTACGCCGCCATCGCCGAGAAGACCAGCACCCTGAACCCCGAGAACACCGGCATTCTGGTCGGCGGCGCGCTACTGATGCTGTGCGGCTTCGGCTTCAAGGTCGCCCTGGCGCCCTTCCACCAGTGGACGCCCGACGTGTACGGCGGCGCGCCCACCAGCGTCAGCCTGTTCCTGAGCACCGTCGTGAAGGTCGCCGCGTTCGCCGGGATGCTGCGTGTGTTCTCCGGCGCGCTGGAGAACGCCCCAGGCTGGCACTCCGTCCTGGCCGTCCTGATCGCCGCGACCCTGATCATTGGGAACCTCGCCGCGCTGCGCCAGACCAACTTCAAACGCATGCTGGCGTACTCCGCGGTCGCGCACACCGGCTTCCTGGGTATGGCGCTGCTGGGTACCCCGGCGGCGGGCGGCGCGGCCCTGGCGTACTACCTCCTCGTGTACACCCTGATGACCGCCGCTGCGCTGGCCATCGTGGCCGCCCTGCAACGCAGTGAGGACGGCTTCAGCGTCAACGACATGCGCGGCCTGTACTACCGCCACCCCGGGTACGCCGTCGCGCTGGCCGTCTGCCTCGCGTCCCTGGCGGGCCTGCCGCCCTTCGCGGGCTTCTTCGGGAAGTACCTGGTGTTCCAGGCGGCCTTCCAGAACGGCTACGCGTGGCTGAGCATCCTCGCCGCGCTCACCAGCGTCGCCGCACTCGTGTACTACCTGCGCCCCGGCATGCTCATGTTCATGCCCGACCGCACCCCCGCCCGCGAGTACGGCCTCGGACAGCGCGTCCCCACCACCCTGGCCGTCGCGCTGGGCGTGGCGGGCGTCACCGTGCTGGGCCTGCTGCCGAACCTGTGGTACGCCTTCGTGGCCCACCCGGACATCTGGGGCATGCTCGCCGGGCGGTAGGGCAGCCCATATCCTCTGAGCAGAAGAAGCCCGCCGTGCAGGACTGCGCGGCGGGCTTCTTCTGGCCGGTCCGGGTGGCCTACCCCTCTAGCCCCGCTGTTCGCGCTGGTACTTCACGCGGTAACGGCTGCGGCTGGCCGCCTCGACCAGATCCGTGGGCGTGTGAACGTCGTCGCCCGTGCGGGCCGCCCCGACGCTGGCGCGCAGGGGCAGGTCACGGTACTGCAGCTGATCCAGGGAGTCCTGGACGCGCTGCGCGAGTTCCGCAATCTCCTGCGCGCTCGCCTGATCCAGCAGCACCGCGAACTCGTCCGGGCCCCAGCGGAAGAACAGGTCCCCGCGGCGCTTCTGCCTCAGGACGCGCCCGGACAGGTCACGCAGCAGCTCGTCACCGGCGTGCGCGCCGTACAGTTCATTCACCTTCCGGAAGCCGCTCAGGTCGACCAGCAGCAGCCCCAGCGGCCGGGCGTGCCGGGTCGCCCAGCGCTGCTCCAGGGCGCGTGTGAACGCCAGGCGGTTCCCGAACCCCGTGAGGGGATCACGCAGCGCGAGGCTGCGCAGGTTCCACCAGCGTTCCAGGGCGACCAGGGCCGTCCCGATGATCGCGGCCAGGGACAGGGTCACGCCGGGCAGCAGGACACTCAGCAGCCACAGCGGCGCGGCGGCCAGCAGGGCCACGGTGGCCAGCGCGAACCCCCACAGGCCCCGCGCGAAGACCGCTCCGACCGCCATCAGGATGCTTAGCAGCGCGGTCAGCCAGGTGGGCAGGACCGTGATGGGCGTGCTCAGGAGGCTGGAGACGGCGCGCACCTGCACCTCGGCGCCCATCACGGGCTGGCCGCTCACGTCCCGCACGGTCTGACCGCCCGCGCCGCTGGCGGTCAGACCGATCAGCACCACCCGGCCCTGAATGTCGCCGTAGCGGACGTTGCCGTTCACGACGTCCCGGAAGGGAATGACCGGCAGGCGGTCCGGGTCGGGCGCGGCGTACCGCAGCGGGCGCGGCTGCGTGCTCAGGTCCACCCGGCGGCCCGCGGCGGCGGCCAGCTGCCACGCGAAGCTGGGCGTGAGCGTGCCGTCCGGGCCGGGGTACGCCGTCTGGTAACTGCGCACGACGCCGTCCGGGCTGACGTTCAGGGCGCTGATTCCGGTCGTGGCGCGCCGCCCAGGTGTCTGCGGCGGGGCTGCCTCGCCCGGCTGGGTGGCCAGCACGACGTTGGAGGCCTGCGCCGTGCCGTTCAGCGGCGCGCGGTCCGGCGTGGATGGGGGGAGCAGGTCCACGCCGATGGCCGCCGCGCCCGCCTGCTCCAGCGTGCCGAGCGCCTGACGGTACAGGTCCGGAGGCCAGCTGCTCACGTTTCCGTAGTCCCGCAGGGACGCGTCATCAATGCCGACCAGCACGACCCGCCGGTCCGTCGCGGCGGGCAGGGCGCGGTTCAGAGCGTCCTGCAACCTGGGGTTCTGCGGCGCGGCGAGCGCGAGCAGCGCGGCGAGGCTGGCCGCGACCGGCGCGGTGATCAGGGCCAGCGAGCGTTCAGCGGAGCGTGCCATGCGGGCCGCGTCCGTTCCTCGCGGCGCCCGGGCGGTCCGGGCTCACCGTGAGTCCGGAGTGGGGTGAAGCTGCGCGCCGCGTCATCGCTTCACAGTGTAAAAGGGAAATCTGACAGTTTTCCTCTGTCGTGCCCGGGCGCGCCGCCGCGGCGCATGTGGACCGCCCTATACTGCGGGGCGTGCTTGTTGCCGCCGTGGACGCCAGTAAGGAATATGGACCGCTGACCGTCCTGCAGGACGTGACCTTCGCCGTGCAGCCCGGCGACCGGGTGGGCCTCGTCGGGCGCAACGGGGCGGGGAAGAGCACGCTGCTGAAACTCCTGACCGGGCAGCTTCACCCCGACGGGGGCGCCGTGAAGCGCGCGCCGGGCGTGCGGGTGCGCTCCCTGCAGCAGGATCCGGTGTTCCCGCCGGGCGCGACGGTGGACAGCGTGCTGGACGCGGCCTTCCATGACCTGGATCAGCTGGAGGCGGAACTGAACGCGGCGGCCGAGGCCATGAGCAGCGGCACGCCCGAGAGCATCCTGCACCATGAGGAAGTGCTGGAGCACTACCAGCGGCGCGGTGGCTTTGAGCGGCGCAGCCGCAAGGACGCCGTGACCCTCGCGTTCGGTTTCCGGGGCCGCGAGACCGACCTGGCCGCCAGCCTCAGCGGCGGTGAGCGCACCCGGCTGGGCCTAGCGGCGCTGCTCGTCGAGAACCCGGACGTGCTGCTGCTGGACGAGCCGACCAACCACCTGGACATCGTGATGGTCGAGTGGCTGGAGGGCTTCCTGGGCCGCTACCCGGGCGCGGTGCTGGTGATCAGCCACGACCGCGCGTTCCTGGATACCGTCACCCGCGAGACCGCGTACCTGCGCGGCGGCACCATGAAGGTCTACGCCGGGAACTACACGACCTTCCGTGAGACGCTGGCCGCCGAACTGGAACAGCAGGCAGCGCGCTTCGCGGTGGAAAGCCGCCAGATCGCCTCCCTGCAGGCCAGCGCCGACCGCATGAAGATCTGGGGCCTGGGCATGAGCAAGCTCGCCCGGCGGGCCAAGGCCATGCAGGCTCGCGTGGACCGCATGCAGGCCCGCGCGACGAGCGCCCCGCCGCCCGAGCAGCGCACCACCCGCATCACCTTCCACGCGCCCGAGAGTGGCGAGGTCGTGCTGGACGCCCGGCACGTCACGCGGGTGCTGCCCGGCGGGCGGCAGCTGTTCCGGGACGTGAACGTGCAGATCCGCCAGGGCGAGCGCGTGGCGATCATCGGCCGCAACGGCGCGGGCAAGACCACCTTCCTGCGCACCCTGCTGGGCCTGGAACCGGGTGACGACCCGCGCACCCGCATCCTGACCGGGGCGCGCGTCACGGTGGGGTACTACGATCAGGCGCTGCGCGGCGTGGAACCCAGCGAGACGCTGTACGACGTGGCCCGCGCCTACACCCAGAAGGACCCGGAGGCGCACGATCTGCTGGGCACCTTCATGTTCCCGTACGACCAGCACGACAAGCAGGCGCGCATCCTCTCCGGCGGCGAGCGGGCGCGGCTGGCGCTGCTGAAACTCGCGCAGGAGGACCACAACCTCCTGATCATGGACGAGCCGACCAACCACCTCGACATGGAGATGGTCGAGGCGCTGGAAGCCGCGCTGGACGACTTCTCGGGCACGCTGGTGATGGTCAGTCACGACCGCGCGTTCATCGAGGGTCTCGCCGACCGCATCTGGCTGATCGAGGACGGGCAGTTCTACGAGTACCCCGGCTGGGAGGACTACAAGGCCAAGCACCGCACCGCCGCCGAACTGGAGGCTGAGGCGCTGGCCGCTGCGCCGAAAGTCAGCGCGAAACCCGCGGCACCAAAGGGCAAGGGCCTGTGGCACCTCAAGCGCGAGGTGGAGGCCATCGAGGCCGACATCGCCCGCCTGGAGGGAGAACTGGAGGCCGCGCAGGCCGCGCTGAGCGCTGCACCCGCCGACGCGGATTTCGTGGCGCTGGGTCAGGCCGCGCACGACCTGGAAGTGCAGCTGGAGGCGAAGATGGAGGCCTGGGGCGCCAAGCAGGCCGAGGTGGAAGCAAAAGGCGGCTGACCCTGGCGGCTGTACTGGCGGGGGCACGGTCTCGCTTCTCTGGACAGAGGGTCATGCGTCTCACGCGTCCAGCCCTATCCTGAGTCCGGAAGTCAGGATTATGACCAGCCCCCACCCCACCCCCCACGCGCCCGACGCCCTCACGCCCGATCCCGCGGCCGCCGCCCTGACCTGGGCCGCCGAGGCAGTCCTGGCCCACGCCCACCCCCGCGCCCCGCTGCGCCTGGACCGGGTCACGCTGGGCGGCGTCACGTACGCCTGCGCGCCCGACCCCGCCGCGCTGCGCCTGAACCGCGCGCTGGCCGAGGAGGTCGTCATGGTCGCCCTGGCCGCCGGGGAGGCCGCCGCACTGACCGGCACGCCCGCCCCCACCGCCGGCCGCGACGCCCGCCTGCTGCTCGACAGCGCCCTGACCGACCCGGACGAGCGCGAGACCCTCGACGCGTACCTGAGCGTCCTGCGGGGCCGCGCCCGCGCGCGGCTGCGCCGCGCCTGGAGTGAGGTGCAGGTTGTCGCTGCTGGCCTGCGCGAACACGGTGAACTGGACGCCGCGCAGGTCGCGTGGCGCGTCGCCTGCGCCCAGGGCATCCGCGCCACACTGCTGAACTAAACCGTGAGCGCCACCTGAAGCGTGTGTCCGGTTCAGCCGCGGCGGCCGCTCACTGAAAGCCCAGTGGCACCGGCTGCGGCGTGTGTTCTCCCCTAAGTGGAGTGGCACACTCCGGTTTTGAAGCCTCTCTTCACCTTGCAGCGTGCCTCACGGTCCAGGCCGCCCGGTCGGCGCAGGCTGAGCTTCACGGAGGTTCACATGGACAATGACAGCCAGAGCATGGTCAGCCGCTGCGACGCCACCACCTGCCGCTTCAATGACGACATGAACTGCACCGCCGGGCAGATTGAGGTCAGCCTGAGTGGCCAGACCGCGCACTGCCTCACCTTCGCGCCCACTGAGTCCATGAGCGACACCCAGAGCGTCAGCGCTGACAACCACTGAACCGCACGCGCAGGGGCGGCCTGTTCACGCCGAACAGTCCGCCTCTGCACCTCTGTGAACTTGAACCGGAGCCCGCGCCTCTCGGTCCTGCCCGCCCGGAGGTCCCGCACCGGTCACGCCAGGGGCACCAGATCGCCCGGTGGCAGGCGGCGCAGGCAGTCGCGCGCGAAGGTCACGGCCCGCTCCAGCGCCTGAGCGTGCCGGACGCGGGCTGCCCGGTGCTGGGCCAGCAGCAGCCCGAAGGCCGCCACGTCTTCGCTCCGGACTTCGCCTGCCGCGGCGGTGACGTGCGCCGCTGCGGCCCAGCCGTGGAAGAACGCGGCGCTGGCCAGATCCCACGCGAGCGGACCGCGCGCCGCGTCCCCGAAGTCCAGCAGCGCCAGCAGCCGCCCCCCACGCCACAGCAGCTGCCCACCATGCAGGTCCGTGTGCAGCGCCCCGACTGGACCGCGTACCGCCGCCCGGACCGCGTCCCGCTGCCCCTGAACAGGCCCGAGAAGTCCCGGGGCGGCCCGGATCAGCGCCTGATCAGCCAGAGCCGTCGGCCCCAGCGGCCACACGTCCGGCAGCCGTGAACGCACCCCGTCCTCCGGCGTGGCGGCCTCACCCCGCAGAGGTCCAGGCCGGTCCATCAGGCGCCCCCAGCCTGCACCGGGCAGGGCGTGCAGCGCGGCCAGCGCGCGGCCCAGGTCGGCCCACCCGGCTGGGGCCGGTGGGATGTCATCCCCGCGCAGGTGAGGCTCCAGCACCCAGGTCCGGCCATCCGGCGTGACGCCCTGACCCCGCACCGGCGCGGCCGGACTCCCCAGGGCCCGCTGTACCTCGGCCTGCATGATCAGCCGCGCCTCACCGCTGAGCGCGGCGCGCAGCACCCGCAGCCCGTCCGTGAAGACCACGCAGGTCGCGCCGCGCGCCAGGAACCGCGCCCCCGGCCCCAGCACCTCCCGCGCCACGTTCAGGTCAGCGCTCACGGGCCGCCACCACCCGGGGGGCCAGGAGGTCCGCATAGTCCAATACCACGCCCGCCTGGGCCTCCGGGGTCGCCTCGCGGAAGTACAGGCGGTTCCCTTCCACGTACCGGTGGTTGCTGTCCGCTGCGGGGTCAGGGGACCCGAAGCCCGGACCGCGCGCCGCGCCCCTCGGCACCGACACCCCGAACGGCACCCGCAGGAACACCGAGTCATGCCACCAACCGCGCAGTTCGGGGCGGTGCAGGAATAGGCCGTCCACGATCAGGACGCTGCCCGGCGTGGCCTCCTGTGCGGGCGCCGTCACGGGTTCATCGCGGGTCACGTCGAACACCTGCGCGCGGTACCGCTTGTGCCCGCCCGGCGAGAGGGGAGCGAGCACCTCGCGCTCCAGCGCCGCCAGATCGTACGAATCGCGGTAGAAACCCTCTGGCGACGTGCGCCCCCGCGCGTACCGGGCCGCGCGGGGCTGATGGAAGCCGTCCACGCTGACCCGGATCACCGGCCGGCCCAGCGCCTGCACCCGGCGGGCCAGTTCGTCCGCCAGGGTGGTCTTGCCCGCCCCGTCCACACCGTCCACCGCCACCCGCACGACCGGGTGGGCTGGGAGGGCCGCCCAGCGGGCCGCGAGCCACCCCAGAACAGCGTCCCGGTCCTGTGGATCCGGCGGGCTCACGGGGTCCAGCTCCGCCGGCCGGCGCGCACTGTCCCGGTCCAGTTCACTCATGGCCGCTGCCCGTCATGGGATCTCCCGGCGGGGCACCTATGCGGGCGGGCCCGGTTCAGGCCGGTGCCGGAACGGCCGCCCGCGACGGCTCTGATCCCGGTCAGAGTTTCAGGTCGCCTTTCTCGGTGACGTTCAGGCCCTGCGCGACCTCGCGCGCGGCGTTCTGGCGTTCGCGGTCCAGGTACGTCTGCGCCTGCGCGACCTCCTTGTCCAGCACGGTCATGGTCTCGCGGAAGCGGTCCAGGGCCTGCGTGCGGTACGCGCTGATGGCGTCCAGCGCGCCGTACACGTCCCGGAAAGCCGCCTGGATGATCTGCGGGTCCACGGTGGCGCTGCCCGCCTGCCGCTGGATCTCGGTGCTCTGCTGCTTCAGCAGCTGCGCGGTCGAGCTGATCATGCGCCCGGTCGTGTCGTTCAGCGCCGTGACCTGCCCCAGCACCGCCTGCTGCGTGCCGAGCGCCTGCGAGACCATCAGCGCGGTTTTCAGGGCGCTGACGGTGGTGGTCGTGGCGCGGTCCACGCCCTTGATGAGTTCCATGTTGTTGCGCCGCACGAGGTCCAGTGCCAGGTACCCCTGGATGCTGACCGCCAGCTGCGTCAGGAGGTCCGTGACGCGCTGGCGCACCGCGAACAGCAGCTCCTCGCTGACCATCCGGGCCTTCTCCGGATCGGTGCCCTGCAACTCGGTCAGGCGGCGGGTCAGGGCCTCGTCCACGGCCTTGCCGACGTGCGCGTACTGCCGGAGCTTCTGCATGGTGTCCCACAGGTGCACCTTCTCCGTCTCGATGGTGGCGTTGTCGCGGCGCAGCTCATCCTGCCCGCGGTACAGGGCCTCCAGAATGCCGTTCAGGTGCGACTGCGCACTCTGGTAGCGGTCGAGGTGGTTCTGCACCTTCTTCCCGCCGGGGAGTTTCCCGAACAGGCGCCGCGGCGTGGGCGCGCGGCTGGGGTCTAGGTCCTCCACGGTGCGGCGCAGGTCCGTCAGGCCGCGCAGGATGTCACTGCCCTCCGCGAGCGCCCCGGCCCGCGTGGCCCGCAGCGGGCGGTCCAGCATGCGGTTGCTGCTCTGCGCCGCGGCGCGCTGTTCGGGCAGGCCCAGCTCGTGCACGGCGTCCAGCTTGCGTTTGAATTCCGGGCTGTGCGCGCCTGCACTCAGCACGTCCTGCGCGAAGGCCTGCGCCATCGCCTCCAGCCGCGCGCGGTCCTCGGGCGAGAGGGGCACCATCTCGGGTGCCTGCTGGGCCTGCACGCTGGGCACCGCCTCCGGCGCTTTCAGCATTGAATCGGGCGGCGTCAGCGGGCCGGGAGTTCCATCACTCATGCCCCCATTACGCGCCCCCGGCGCGTGAGGTTGCATCCGGCAAAAGGCGCATCCGGCCCGGGGCGCCCCAGTACTGCCCTACAGGCCGCTGGGCGCCGTGTCCGGCAGCTCGCCGTCCGGCACGGCGCCGGCCCCGTCATCCAGTGGCGTCAGGGCGCGGGTCTGCGCGAAGTGCACCAGCGCGTCGTACATCTCGGCCGGGCGCGTGGTCAGGTAATGACTGTGCCGCTCGGTGTCCGGCCGGTACACCACCCCGATGAACCGCTGCAACTGTTCCGGCCACGCGGCGCCGCGCAGGTCCAGCCAGCAGGCAGGCAGCCCGGCGGCCTGCACCTGCGCTTCCAGGCTGCCCGGCAGGGCCGGACGCACCACCCGGACCTGCCCCGGCTGATCCCAGTCGTGCGCGGCAAACACCGTCCCTGCGTACGTCGTCTGGCCCACGATGAACGTCTCGCGCGGCCAGCGCTCCCGCGTCAGCTGGCCCAGGTTCAGTTCGCCGTGCTGGATGCCCATCGCGCTGCCCCGCGCGTCCCCCAGGTGCGAGTTGTGCGCCCACACCACCGTGCGCGCGCCCCCCAGATGCCCGTCCAGCGCCTCCAGCGTCTCGGCCATGTGCTGATCACGGATGTTCCACGACTCCCGCCCCCGGAACATCGCCCGGTAGTACCGCTCGGCGTTCCGCGCCAGCCGCGCGTTCTGCTCGGCGTAGAAGTGCTCATCCTCGGCCAGCAGGTCACCGTCCAGGCCGCGGCCCTGCAATTCCACCAGCTGCTGCGCCGCCTGCTGCTCGCACGGTTCCGCCGCGCCCAGGCCCGTCACGTACCCGCACGCCTGCGGGTCCGGGCCGAACAGCTCAAAGCACCCGTAGCGGTCCCGCGCACGCGCCGCCGCCGCCGGATCGGTCTCCTCCAGGTACGCCACCACGGCGTGCATGCTGCGGTGCAGGCTGTACAGGTCCAGCCCGTACAGGCCCGTCTGCGCCTGCGGGTGCCGGGCGTTGTGCGCCCGCAGCCACGTCACGAACGCCTCGACCGCCGTGTTGCGCCACATCCAGCGGGGAAACCGCTGAAAGTCCCCCAGCGCCTCACGTGCGCTGCGGTCATCGCCCTGCCCGCGTACGAAGCGGTTCACGCGGTACGCGTCGGGCCAGTCGGCCTCCACGGCCACTGCGGCGACGCCGCCCTGCTCGATCAACCGCTGCGTCAGCTGCGCGCGCCACCGGTAGAACTCCTCCGTGCCGTGGGACGCCTCGCCGATCAGCACGAACCGCGCAGATCCGATCCGCTCCAGCAGCGCGTCCAGACTGCCCGGCTCGTTCAGGTCAACCGGCGACAGGGCCGCGCCGGCAGGCCCCTGGGCGTGACTGGGGGGAAGGAACCGGTTATGCTTTTCAGTTCACCCTGCCCGGGTGGGCCGCGCATGACGGCCGGCTCAAGGCCCAGTCCATCCCCCGGGCCGCGTGGTCAGCTGCGGCCCACCCGGGGCCACCCGCCCGCTACGCTGACCGGCATGCCGACCCTGACCCTGCGGGCCCTCCAGCCGGACGACCTGCCGACCTTCCACCGCTGGCTGCACGCAGAGCGCGACCCCGAGTGGCAGCGCTGGGACGCTCCTTACTTCCACGCCGGGCGGCCGCAGAAGGAGCCCCTGCCCTTCGAGGCCTACCGTGAGCAGATGCTCAGCCGCCCGGACAGCCCGCACCTGCGCGTGGTGGCGCTGGACGGCGCTGCTATCGGGCAGGTCAGCCGCGCCGAGGAGGCCCCGGCGGGCGGCGGCTGGTGGGATCTGGGGGTCCTGATCTTCGATCCCGGACACTGGGGCGGCGGGCTGGGCACGCAGGCGCTGCGGCTGTGGGCCGAGGCGACCTTCGCCCAGACAGACGCGCACGTACTGACCCTGACCACCTGGAGTGGCAACGAACGCCTGATCCGCGCGGCGGCCCGGGTAGGCTTCCGGGAATGCGCGCGCATCCCGCAGGCGCGCGCGTGGGCAGGCCGGCGCTGGGACAGCGTGAAACTCGCCCAGCTGCGCGGGGAGTGAACCGGGCAGGGGGGCGCGGCGTTGGTCTGCCGCGCCCCCCTGCTGAACTGGAATCAGTTCTCGATGGTGACTGGGAAGTCCTCCGCCATGACGCGCACGCCCGCGCCGCTGAACACCGCGCGGATGGTGTATTCCCCGGCGGGCAGGGCCTTCCCAGCGCTGTCTCGGCCGTCCCAGCGGATGTCCTGCACGTCCATCGTCTCGCCCGGCGCTACGTCCGTGATCACCAGCTGCATGGTGCACACGGTGTCCGTGGGGTTGGCCCGCACGACCTTGCCGCTCGTGTCCAGCACCTCGAAGCGCACGTCGCACGCCCCGTGCTGCAACTTGATCGCCTGCTCACCCTGGTTCGTCAGCGTGAACGTCCAGGTGGTCGCCTGACCCACCCGCAGGCTGCCCGGGCCGCTCAGGTTGGCGCTGTGAGGGGCGCTCAGGACGGGATTCGTCATTGGCAGCGTGCTGGCGCCCGCGGCCGGGGCGGCGGGTGTGGTGGGCGCCGGGGTGGTCGGCGCAGGCGTGATGGGGGCCGGGGTGCTGGGCGCGCTGCTCTTGGGCGGCAGGGCCGGAATGTTGAAGATCGTCGTCTGCGCCTGGGCCAGCGAGGACGACAGGACAGCGGCAGTCAGCAGAGTACGCAGGGTCATGCTCCTACTGTTCGTCACGGCACCTGACGCTGCGTGAGGCCCGCTGAAGGAAACGTGAGGATTCACCCGCCCACGCCGCATGGACCGGTCCCAGGCCCAACTGGGTATGCTGCCGGGCATGAACCGCAGCGCCGTCCTTGCCCGCACCTTCCAGGCCCACCGCTCCGCCCTGCTTGACCTGCTCGAGCAGCTGCCCGAGGAGCAGGGCACGTTCGCCGCGTGGGACGGCGGCATGAGCTTCATCGGACTGTCCGACCACCTGTCAGCCAGCGCGGACCGCTTCCTGAACATGCTGCAGGGCCAGGCGCCCGGGGCAGCGCCCGCACCCAGCGCCACGCTGACCGAGGCGCGCGGCCGCCTGTGGGACTCGCAGGAGCGGGCCCTGGCATCCATCAGCGCCCTGTCGGATGAGGACCTGTCGCGCCGCGTTCCGGCCTTCGGGGGCCGCGAGATGCCGGTCGCGGCGCTGATCGACACGATCATCACGCACGAGGCGCACCACAAGGGGCAGGTGTGGCTGATGGCCCGCATGATCGGCGTGAAGCCCCCCATGTTCATCAAGATGGGCTGAGGCGGCGCGTGGACGCGCTACTGCTGACCCTGCTGATGTGCGGCTTCGTCTGGGCGCTGCTGCACTTCACGCGGAACCTGCGCCGACCGGACCAGGGGGAAGGGCGGCGGGCCGAGCGGGCGCTGGAGGAGGAACTGCTGCGCCTGACGCGGGGCAACCGGGGTGCCATCGAGCGGGGCGTGACCGCGCAGCGCCGTCAGCACCCGCAGGCCAGCCGCGCCGAATTGCTGCGCCGGGTACGCGACGAGTACGTCCGCGACCGCAGCCGCTGACCCTCCTGCCGAGGGTGCAGCTGGCAGGAGGCGTCTGCTACAGGCCGCCCGCTGCGGCCCTTCATTCCTTACTTTCAGGCCCAGCGCCTGCCCCTGTGGGCGCCCGTGGGTCCGAAGAACAGGATTCCCGCAAGGAGACGTGACCGGCGCTGATCCAGGGCAGTCCGGGCGGCAGCGTCACCCGCGGCGCGTTCCCGGACCTGCGGGTCGGGTGTCCACGACCCTGGACTTCAGCGCGGCCGGCGCCTTGACCACCCCCGGCACGCCCGCGTAGAATGCTCTCTTGGTCAAGCGGGGCAGGGCGACCAACAGCCACAAGCGGCGCGTGAGTGCCCGCCCAGGCGGCCCGAACCCCAGACGGAAGCCGTCTCAGACGAGCGACCGGACTACGAAGGAGGCATGCACATGCCCAAGATGAAGACACTGAAAGCGGCCAGCCGCCGGGTGAAGATCACCGGGACCGGCAAGGTCATGGCGTTCAAGAGTGGCAAGCGTCACCAGAACACCGGCAAGAGCGGCAACGAGATCCGCGGTAAAGGCAAGGGCTTCGTCCTCGCCAAGAGTGAATGGGCCCGCATGAAACTCATGCTGCCGAAGGGGAAGTGAAGTAGATGCCTCGCGCCAAAACCGGTATCATCCGTCGCCGCCGTCACAAGAAGGTCCTGAAGCGCGCCAAGGGCTTCTGGGGCTCCCGCAGCAAGCAGTACCGTAACGCGTTCCAGACCCTGCTGAACGCCGCGACCTACGAGTACCGCGACCGCCGCAACAAGAAGCGTGACTTCCGCCGCCTGTGGATCCAGCGTATCAACGCCGGCGCCCGCCTGCACGGCATGAACTACAGCACCTTCATCGGTGGCCTGAAAAAGGCGAACATCGACCTGAACCGTAAGGTGCTGGCCGACATCGCCGCGCGCGAACCCGAGGCCTTCAAGGCCCTCGTGGACGCCGCCAAGAACGGCAAGTAAGAAGGACCTGAACGCCCGCGCTCCCCGTGAGCGCGGCGTTCTTTAGGTCTGAAACGGTTACGGGCCAGGAGTCAGATCCTGGCCCGTAACCGTTGCCCCGTCGGTTCAGGGTTCGAAGGTGTCCTGGAAGGCGTAGCGGTCGCCGCGCACCCAGTAGTTCACGTAGCTGGCGCGTTTCTGGCCGCTGTAGGTGGTGCGGCGCAGCAGGAACGCGGCGGTGCCCAGCGGCACGCGCAGCAGGTCCGCTTCCTCCTGGCGGAGATTGACGGCCTCAAGGTTCTGCTCGACGCGTTGCAGCGGCACGCCCAGGCTGATCATGATCTCGTGGATGCTCTCGGCACCGAGGTTGTGATCGAGCAGGTTCGGCACGAGGTTGCCGTTGATGTAGCGTTTCTCGATGACGAGCGCTTCATCCCCGGCGGTGCGCAGGCGATGCACGAAGATGACGGGGTCACCGGGCTGGATCTGGAGGACGATGGCGATCTCCGGGGTGGCCTCGATCTGCATGGCGCGCAGCACGGTGGTGCGGTGGTCGGGGTGGCGGGCCCATTCCTTGAAGGGGCGCACGCGGAACATGCCCTGGCGGAAGCGTTTGCCGGTGGGGAAGGTGCCGGCGCCCTGCACGCGGTACACGTAGCCTTCGCGTTCAAGTTCGTCAATGGCGCGGCGGGCGGTCATGCGCGAGACTTCAAATTCCCGGGCGAGTTGCGGTTCGCTGGGGAGGGGGAGCCCCTCGGCGTAATGGCCGCCGAGCAGGCGGTCTTTCAGGGTCGTCTTGATGAGCGGGTACTTCGCCATGCATCCCTCCGGGCGTTCCGCTGGCGGGCGGTGCCTTGTTCATCTTAAGGTTAGTGTCCAGAGTACACAAGCTTGTCTAGCTGTCACACGGGTCGGGACAACGAGCGTTAGGCACGCTGAGGGGCCACCCAACCTATCAAATTGCAGGTAATCAGCCCCCAATATGCGACATTTCGACCTTCGGCCGCAGGGCCGCCGTGGCCTCCCCACGCTCCTCACTGTAGCGGTCCTGGCGGCCGCCCCACACGCCCGCAATCAGCTCCCGCAGCGCCGCGTCCGAGGCGCCGCCCCGCAGCGCCGCGCGCAGGTCCGTCCCGCCCGACGCGAACAGACAGGTGTACAGCACCCCCACCGCCGAGATCCGCGCCCGCGAACAGTCCCCGCAGAAGGGGGCTGTGACCGAACTGATCAATCCCACCTCGCGGCCCTCGGGATCGGCGTAGCGGGACGCCACCTCGCCCCGGCACTCCGCGCGCACCGGCTGGAAGTGACCGGCCCCCGCCTCGCCGCCCAACCGCGCCAGGACCTCCCGGCTGGGCACCACGCTGTCCAGATTCCAGCCGTTGTGGTTCCCGACATCCATGAACTCGATGAAGCGCACCGGGGCCAGGTCGCGCAGCGCCAGCCACAGCTCACGCAGCCCCGCGTCGTTCACGCCGCGCTGCACCACCGTGTTCACCTTCACGCCCAGCCCCGCCGTCAGGGCCGCCTCGATTCCGTCCATGACCTTCTGCGGGTGCGTGCCCAGGCCGTTCATGCGCCCGAACACCTCCGGGTCGAGGCTGTCGATGCTGACCGTCACGCGCCGCAGGCCCGCCGCCTTCAGGTCTGCCGCCACCCGCGGCAGCAGCAGGCCGTTCGTGGTCATCGCCAAGTCCTCCACGTCCGGAATGGCCGCCAGCGCCGCAATCAGGGTCGGCAGGTCACGCCGCAGGGTCGGCTCGCCGCCTGTGACCCGCAGCTTGCGCACGCCCAGCGTCACGAACGCGCGGGCCAGCCGCTCGATCTCCTCGAAACTCAGCAGCTCAGCGCGCGGTAGGAAGGCGTAATCCGGCCCGAACACGTCCGCCGGCATGCAGTACGTGCAGCGTAGGTTGCAGCGGTCCGTGACGCTGATGCGCAGGTCGCGCAGGGGCCTTCCCAGCAGGTCGAGCATTCCCCGCAGGATAGCGGGCGCCGGGTGGGAACTTGGCGGGACGCTTCGCAATTCATGGGCCGCCGCCCTGTACCGCGCGCGGGAACGCGAAACGTGCACCGGGTGCATTGAGCTGGGGCCGTCCTGCGGATACGCTGAACGCAACAGCCACAATTTTTTCGCGCCTCAAACGAACCGCTCGTTTGCCCACCGCTTCACACCCTTCCCCCGGAGGTCGTTATGACGGTATCCAGCGCTCCACCCGCCCCGCGCAACGCCGCGTACCAGCAACTGGTCGCGCAGCGCAACGCCTTTACCCTCACCATGACGCTGACGTTCCTGGTGCTGTACTTCCTGCTGCCCGTCCTGGCCGGGTACAACAAGCCCCTGATGGCGCAGAAGGTCTTCGGGAACGTCACCTTCGGGTACGTCCTGGCCTTCGCGGAATTCGTGATGGGCTGGGTCATGGCGTACATCTACGTGGTCAAGGCCCGCACCTTCGACCGGCTGGCGCAGGAGGCCCGCGCGTGACCTTCCTGCTCGCCGCGATCATCGTGGCCATCACGCTGGCCGTGACCTTCTGGGCCAGCAAGCGCAACACCAGCGCCGGGGACTTCTACGTCGCGGGCGGCCGCATCAGCGCCACCCAGAACGGCATCGCCATCGCCGGGGACTACATGAGCGCCGCGTCATTCCTGGGTATTACCGGACTCATCGCCCTGAACGGCTACGACGGGTTCATGTACTCCGTCGGGTGGTTCATCGCGTACCTGACCGTGCTGTTCATCGTGGCTGAACCGCTGCGCAACCTCGGCAAGTACACCCTGGCCGACATGCTCGTGTACCGCCTGAAAGACCCCCGCGTGCGCACCTACGCCGCCGTGAGCACCATCGTGATCAGCACCTTCTACATGATCGCGCAGGTCGTCGGTGCCGGTTCCCTGATCAGCCTGCTCTCCAAGGGCGCCATCAGCGCCGACCTCGCCATTCCGCTCGTCGGCGTGCTGATGATCATCTACGTCGTGGTGGGCGGCATGCTCGCCACGACCTGGGTGCAGATCATCAAGGCCATGCTGCTGATGTTCGCCACCATCGTCATGACCATCCTGATCCTCAGCCGGTTCGGCTTCAGCTTCAGCACCCTGCTGGGGCAGGTGGAAGCCAAGAACGGCGCGGAATTCCTGGGCGCGGGCGTGAAGTACAAAAACCCCATCGACCTGATCAGCCTGTGCCTGGCCCTGGTGCTCGGCACCGCCGGGCTGCCGCACATCCTGGTGCGCTTTTTCACCGTGCCCACCGCGCAGGACGCCCGCAAGAGCGTCGTGTGGGCCATGGTGCTCATCGGCGCGTTCTACGTCATGACCGCCTTCATGGGCAACGCCGCCAACGCCCTGCTCGGCAAGGACGCCATCGTGGCCGCCAACGCCGCCGGAAACATGGCCGCCCCCCTGCTCGCCGAGAACCTCTTCGGTGGGGCGGGCACCCTGGGCGGCGAGTTCGGCCTGGCCTTCGTGACCGCCGTGGCCTTCGCCACCATCCTCGCGGTCGTCGCGGGCCTCACCATCAGCGCGTCCACAAGCTTCACGCACGACATCTACAACGGTGTCCTGAAAGGCGGACAGGCCAGCGAGAAGGACCAGTTCCGCGTCGCCCGCCTCGCCACCGTCGCCGTGGGCATCGCCGCGATCCTGCTGGGCCTCGCCGCGAAAACCCAGAACGTCGCCTTCCTGGTCGCGCTGGCCTTCGCGCTGGCCGCCAGTGCCAACCTGCCGGTCATCCTGTTCACGCTGTTCTGGCGCCGCTTCAACGCCACCGGCGCCATGTGGGGCATCGTGGGCGGCATCCTGTTCACGCTGCTGCTCATCGCCATCAGCCCCAACATCATGAAGATCGACCCCGACACGCTGACCACCGGCCGCCACCTGATCCAGGCCAACGCGATCTTCCCGCTGGAAAACCCCGGCATCATCAGCATTCCCGCCGGATTCCTGTTCGCGTACCTGGGCACCCTGATCGGCGCCCGCCGCCACACCCCCGAAGACGACCGCATCTTCGAGGACATGCAGTTCCGCGCGTACACCGGCGCCGGCGTGGACGGCACCGTCGCCGCGCACGATTGAACCCGCACGCCACCACACTGACCGTCACGCGAGCTACAGCGTGACGGTCAGTGTGTTCGGCCCCTGCCGCCGCGCCCGGTACTGCTCGGCGTCCGCGGCGTCCACCAGCAGATTGGGTCCCTGAATGAACCCGCGGCCCACCAGGCCCGCCGCGACTGTCACCGCTCCCCGTAACTCTGCCACGCCCCAGTCATACGCGCCGATCTGCTCGATCAGTCGGTCCAGCGGATGCCGGGCTTCCTGCGGCGGCGTATCCGGGAAGACCACCAGGAACTTGAACCGGTCGAAGCGGGCCACCGTGTCCATGCTGCGCACCTGGCCCTCCAGCACGCGCGCCACGGCACTCATCACGTTGTTCAGGAACAGGTCGGCCGCGCCCTCGCGGGGCGGGGCGCTGACCTCCACCCCCACCATGGCCACCGACAGCGGCGTCTTCAGGCGCGCGCAGCGGGTGTAGTGCAGGTTCAGGATCTCCAGCCCGAACTCACGGGAGTGCGCGCCACTCTCGGCGTCCCGCATGCCGCTGTTCCGCCAGCGCTCCGCCAGGAGCTGCGTGGCGGCCAGCCGCGTGGTGGCGTCCTGCACGGCGTGCTCCAGCAGGCGCTGCGTGTCCCGCCGCGCGCGGCGACTGGCCAGCGCCTCCTGCGCGTCCCGCAGGGCGCCCTCCACGAGCCGGTCCTGGCGTGCCTGCGCGTCCTGCTGACGCTGCGCGGCGTCCGCCCAGGCACGCAGCTGCGCGGCCGTCTCCTCCGGGTCGCGCTGCGCTTCGGCCAGGTCGGCCAGGGCCAGGTGGGCGCGGGCGACCAGCGCGGGCCGCTGCCGGTCCAGACCGGACCGCAGCGCCCACGTCAGGTGCTCCCGGGCCTCCTGCGCCCGGCCCTGCGCGGCGGCGTGCGCGGCCAGCCGCAGGAGCGTCTCGCCGTGCTGGTCGGGCCAGTCGTCCTCCGTTAGGGGCAGGCTGCGGCGCAGCAGGGCGTGCGCCGCGGGCGCGTCCCCCTGCGCGTCGTGCACGGCAGCGCGGGCGTCCAGCAGCGCCGCGTGCAGGTCCGGCCGGTCCAGCCGCTCGGTCAGGGTCAGCGCGGCGTCCAGGAAGCGGGCGGCGCGCCCCGGATCGCCGCTGGCGGCGTAGGCGCGGCCCAGGCCCCCCAGCGAGCGGGCCTGCTCGGCGCTGCCCTCACCGTGCGTGAGGTGTCCCGCGGCCCGCAGGTGTTCCAGCGCCGCGGCGGGCTGCCCGGCCTCCAGCGCCAGTTCTCCCAGGGCCAGCAGCGCCGGCGCGACCTGCGCGCGCCCGTCATGCCGGTCCGCGAGGTCCAGGGCCCGCGTGAAGGCTTCATGCGCCCGGCCCGGACTGTGCAGCCCACGCAGGAGCAGCCCCGCCCGGGTGCGCAGCGCCTGCTCCTGCGCCGGCTGGCCGGTCTCCTCGGCCAGGGCAGCGGCGCGCAGCACCGCCACGAGCTGCTCCAGCGGGTCGCTCAGCAGCTCGGCCTCCCGGGCGGCGCACGCGAGTTCCTGCGGGACGTCCCCCAGCTGCTCGAAGCGCGCCGCGGCGGCCCGCACCAGCGCCAGCGCCTCCGGACCCTCCTGCAGGAGGGCGAGGCGCAGTTCCGCGCGGGCGGTGCGGGCCGGGTCGTTCAGGCTACTGGCCAGCGCGCGGGCCTGCTCGGCCAGATCCACCTGTTCCGCGCGGGGGTGCGGCTGCGCCGAGAGGTCCAGCAGCGCGTCCACCCGCTGCGGGCCGGGCGCGCGGGGCAGCAGCGCCTCGAAAGGTTGAAGGGACGGGGGCAGCTCCATCAACGGCCCCGCGCGCGGCTGGTTGTGAACGGCATGCCCCACACTAACGGTCCGGTTGGGCCGCGGCAACGGCTGCACGGGTTCAGGCCCGCGCCGTCAGAGCCGCCGGTAGTACAGGCGCGTGCCTGTCAGGCCCCCGTGGGGTTTCAGGGCGTAATCCGGGATCTCCCCGGCGAACACGTACCCGGCGCGTTCGTACAGGCCTGACGCGCCGCCCTCGCTGGCGGTGTCCAGCACCAGCAGCGTCCGCCCGTGCGCGCGGGCCAGCGCCTCGGCCTCGCGCAGCAGGGTCAGGGCCAGCCCGCGCCCCCGAGCGGCTGGGGCAGTCATCATCTTGGCGATCTCGGCGCGGTGCGGCTGGTTGGGCGGGCAGTCCAGGATCAGCGTGACGGTGGACAGCAGCTGCGTGCCCTGCCACGCGCCCAGCACGACCCGCTCGCCGCGTGCGGCGGCAGCCAGCGAACCCGCCCAGAACGCGCGGGCCTGCGCCGGGTCCAGAGGATGCATGAAACTGACCGAGCCCCCAGCCGCGACGGTGGCGATCAGCAGGTCGCTCAGGGCGTCCAGGGTGACAGGCGTGTTACCCAGCGGCTCGATACGGACGGCGTCGGTCATGGGTTACCTCCGGGCGAGAAAGACGGCATACATGCAGGGCTGACCTGCGGGATTCTCGAAGGTCACGTCGCAGGGCGTCCCGAAGCCCAGGGTGTCGCCCGCCGCGAGATCCCAGGTCAGATCCGGCGCGCGACGCTCGGTCAGGCGCAGTTCACCCGACTGCACCCACACCAGCTGCTGAATGTGCGCGTATGAACTGGCGGGCAGCGTCACGCTCGCCCCAGCTGGGAGGGTGACCTGCACGGCCTCCAGCGGGTGCGTGGGCGCGGCGAACAGCTGGCGGCGGGTGTACCCGGTGTCGGGGTCACGCCACTCGGGCTGCTGCGCGGCGCGCGACAGGCGTTCGTGCTCCCGCGCCCCGGCACCCTCGGCGCGCAGGAGCAGCCCGGCCAGGGTCAGGTCGAACGCCCCGGCCAGGCGCAGCAGCGTGACGGCGGTGGGGCTCATCTCGCCGCGCTCGATGCGGCTCACGGCGGCTTTCGACACGCCGGCGCGCCGCGCGAGGGTCGCCTGCGTCCAGCCGCGCGCCTCCCGTTCCGCTGTGATCTGCCGGGCCAGCCGCCCGGCGGCCTCAGCGGCCGCGACTTCAGCTGCGTTGCTGATCATGGTCATATGTTGATTCTTCGCAACGCAGGTGGTGCATGTCAACTTTCAGCCTGGCTGCTTGCACTGGGTCCAGTACCGCCGCGGTACCCGCGTAAGCAGCCCACCCGGAATCCCACCTTCACGCGAGTACAGTGAAGGCCACACACAGCCCAACCCTGCGCCCGGGGCCACACCGGCGGCCCCAGCCCCTCACCCGGAGGTGTCCCATGACCCAGACCCCCACCCAGGCCAATGACCACATCGACGCGATGCTGCACGAGAACCGCGTGATCGAACCCAGCGCCGCCTTCCGCGCGCAGGCCCGCATGACCCGCGATGACTACGAGCGCCTCTACCGCCAGAGCCTCGATGACCCCGACACCTTCTGGGGCAACGTGGCCGGGGAACTCCACTGGTTCACTCCCTGGACGCAGGTGCTCGACTGGCAGCCCCCCCACGCACAGTGGTTCGTGAACGGGCAGACGAACATTGCCTTCAACGCTCTGGACCGCAACGTCGCGCGCGGGCTGGGCAGCAAGGCGGCGATCATCTGGGAAGCCGAGGACGGCGAGGTCCGCACCTTCACCTACGCGCAGCTGCTGCGCGAGGTGAAGAAGGCCGCGAACGCCCTGCGCGACCTGGGCGTGCAGGCCGGCGACCGCGTCACCCTCTACCTGCCCCTGACGCCCGAGGCGGCCATCGCCATGCTCGCCTGCGCCCGCATCGGCGCCGTGCACTCCGTCGTATTCGGCGGCTTCTCCGTGAACGCCCTGGCCGACCGGATCAACGACGCGCAGAGCAAAGTCCTGATCACCGCCGACGCCGGGCAGCGGCGCGGCTCCCTGGTGAACCTCAAGGCGAACGCCGACGAGGCCGCGAAACTCACCCCCAGCCTCGAGAAGATCCTCGTCGTGTGCCGCGCCGACTGCGACGCCCCCATGCAGGAGGGCCGCGACGTCTGGTGGCATGACGCCCTGAACGCCGCCAGCGACGAGCACGACGCGCTGCCTGTGGACAGCGAACACCCCCTGTTCGTGCTGTACACGTCGGGCAGCACCGGCAAACCCAAGGGCGTGCAGCACACCACCGGCGGGTACATGGTCGGCACGTACCTGACCACCCAGACCGTCTTCGACCTGAAAGACGACGACATCTACTGGTGCACCGCCGACGTCGGCTGGATCACCGGCCACAGCTACAGCGTGTACGGTCCCCTCCTGAACGGCGCGACCGTCCTCATGTACGAGGGCGCGCCCAACCACCCTGACTGGGGCCGCTTCTGGCACCTGATCCAGAAGCACCGCGTCACGATCCTGTACACCGCGCCCACCGCCATCCGCTCCTTCATGCGCCAGGGCGACGCCATCCCCGCCGCGTACGACCTGAGCAGCCTGCGCCTGCTCGGCTCGGTCGGGGAACCCATCAACCCCGAAGCGTGGATGTGGTACTGGCGCACCATCGGCGGCGAACGCTGCCCCGTCGTGGACACCTGGTGGCAGACCGAGACCGGCTCGATCATGCTCACCACCCTCCCGGGCGCGCACGCCAGCAAACCCGGCAGCGCGGGCCTCCCCATGTTCGGCGTGGAGCCCGCCATCATGACCCACCAGGGCGAGGAACTCGGCCCCGACGACGGCGGCCTGCTGGTCCTCAAACGCCCCTGGCCCAGCATGCTGCGCACCGTGTACGGCGACGACGACCGCTACCGCAAGACCTACTGGGGTGAGATTGACGGCGTGTACTTCGCCGGGGACGGCGCCCGCCGCGACGCGGATGGGTACGTCACCGTCATCGGCCGCGTGGACGACGTCCTGAACGTCAGCGGCCACCGCCTGGGCACCATGGAGATCGAATCCGCCCTCGTCGCCCACCCCAGCGTCGCCGAGGCCGCCGTGGTCGGCAAACCCGACGACGTGAAAGGTGAAAGTGTTGTCGCGTTCGTGCTCCCCCAGAGCGGCCACACGGTCGACCCCAAGGAGCTGCGGGCCCACGTCAGCCGTGAGATCGGCGCCCTCGCCCGCCCAGACGCCATCTACGTCGCCGACGCGCTGCCCAAGACCCGCAGCGGGAAGATCATGCGCCGCTTCCTGAGGCAGGTCGCCGCGGGCAAGGAGATCCAGGGCGACACCAGCACCCTGGAAGACCCCGGCGTGCTCGACCGGCTGGCCGCGACGGAACCCGTGTAAAGCGGGTCAGCGGGCCGCGATACCGCCACGGCTGGGGTGTCGCGGCCCTCTGCTAAATTCACGTGGCGCTGACCGAGTACTCCGGCGCGTTCGCCCGCAATTCTAGGTGATCCCTGCCTGACTACCCTTCAAAACGGGACATGAGTGTGCTCAAGTTGCGCCAGGATGCGCCGGACGGATG